>NZ_JAQOSO010000020.1 GCF_030068505.1 Roseofilum capinflatum BLCC-M114 | reverse complement strand
CTAGTCTAAATGAGTTGTGCAATTGGAAATGCCCTCTCCCTATATCCCTCTCCCAGTGGGAGAGGGACTTTACCGCCCTCTCCCTATATTCCTCTCCCACTGGGAGAGGGACTTTACCCCCTTCTCCCTTCGACTTCGCTCCCTTCGACTTCGCTCAGGGCAAGCAGGACAGCGCCTGCGGGAGAAGGGGGCAGGGGGATGAGGGGCAGCCATTACACAACTCATTTAGGTTTGCTATAGCCTATTGCCTATTGCCTATTACCTATTACCCATTCCCTATTGCCTATTACCTATTACCCATTCCCTATTGCCTATTGCCTATTACCCATTCCCTATTCCCCATTACCCATGACTAAAATTCAATCAAGACTTCGGCAATTCTGCGATTGCGCCGCACGGTGAGCAGCATGGAACGGGGACGGGTTTCTAGGAAGCCGATCAGATCGTTAACTCCCCGTAAGCGACGGTGATTAATGGCCAACAGACGATCGCCGGGTCGAAAGCCGATATCTGCGGCTAGAGACCCCCGTTCGACTTCTAATACAATTAAGTCCTGATCCACAGTTACGCCTAAACGGGGACGGTCAGAAAAGCGATCGCCGCTATTGCGGTTATCTTCAGGAAAAGTCGGATCGCGTCGCGCTAGGCGATCGTCGGGAAAACCCGGATCGCGTTGATTGCCATTGGCTACGATAAACTCACGGGCAATAGCCGAATTAGTAGCAAAGCCGATACCGCTATTGGTTCCATTCCGGCTTAAAATGGCTTTATTGACCCCAATCAGTTCCCCACGGGAGTTGAGTAAGGGGCCGCCAGAGTTCCCCGGATTCAGGGCTGCATCCGTTTGTAGGTCTCCATTTTCCGGATCGATGCGACTGAGGATACCGGTGGTAATGGTTCCGGACAGACCAAAGGGACTACCAATAGCGTAGACTTGTTGACCCACTTGTACCCCCTGGCGATCGGCGATCGGAAGGGTGGGTAAGCTATCGTTGGTATCAAGACGAACTAAAGCTAAATCATTGCGGCGATCGACAGCAATCACATACCCTTGATAGCGATTTCCTTGGGATGTTCTCACCTCCACCCGTCCCCGTCTCGCTTCAGACACCACATGCTCATTGGTTAAGACTAAACCATCGGAGCGGATAATACTCCCAGAACCTGACCCTCGTCCCGCTTTAATCGTTACTACCGCAGGACTTGCCTGACGATAGACTTGAATCCGGGTTTGTTCTTCGCCACTAAATTGAGCTAGTATCGATGCTTCGGGTAGACTGAGAGCGGGTGGAGTAAGCATCAACCCGGCTGCTAAGGTGGACAGGAATAAAGTTTTTGGTTGGATCATGGTTGTTTACCCAGAGTTGGCAATCCTTCTTTAAGGGATGACACTCCGATTGTGTTGAGTGTTTCCTGATTTTATCGAGGCAGTCATTAATCAAAATGTGAAGCACAGTTCATGCTCGGCAATTTTGAGAAATAATTGGGGAGTATTACCGGGTTCTAAGCGTCCTTCATAACTGGCATTAAAACAGTTAAAGGTTAGGGGTTCCTTGCTTGTGCCTTTAATTTCCATGTTTTTGAACAATAGGCTAGAGTGGATTAAATCGACCCGCAGGCGATCGCCACTGAGGGTATCGGCAATTAAGACTTGTTGCACCTTGGGATCGAGCTTGATCACGAGGTTCTTAAACCGGAACCATTGCACCCCATGGCTAATGTGATGAACCTCTACATCATCAGGTAATCCCAAAATATTCACGTCGTGCAGATTCCGATCATCGCTCGCCGGCGTATCTAGGGATGGATCGACAGATTCAGGTGCAGTATCTATATCGGTAAACTCTGGTGCAGGAGGGCGATTTTTTTGCTGCTGTTGGGGAAGGGAGGGACGGGGTTGGGGAGGAGCAGGAGGAGTCGCGGCAATTGTCTCTAGGGCGAGTTTCCAACTGCGGGATTTTTGTGCGAGTTCAGAGCGAATGCGGATCAGGCGATTGGTTTTGCCTTTGGTGGTGTAATAGTCTTCCTGTTTTTTCTTGGTAGCTAACCAGCGCGTGCGGGCAAACTGTTGGGTATTGGGTGGATAATTGCCCTCACAGAAGGTTTGATAAAACTCTAGGGTAACGCCTAAGCCGCCGATTTTTTCTAGGGCAATACCCACCTGTTCCATCAACAGGTAGGTTTGCCAGTTGGGTTGAGCCAGAAACTGGTCTTTAATGAGATACTCATAGCGCTGGCGATCGGGAATGGAGAGGCGATCGGGGTGTAGATTAGAATGGGCTAATTCATAAATGAGTAAGGCTAAAACTTGAGTTTTTTCGATCTCATCAGTTAACAGTTGGCGACTGCATTGCTCAAAAATTGTGGGCAGATCGGGCCAAGATTCCCGACGGATTAAATATTGTAGCCATAGGGAGACAAGTTGGCGCTGCTCTTGAGGCTCAGAAATTTGGTCAAAACAGCGATTCAGGGCTTCTGTATCGTCTAAATACAGATAGGCCATAAAGGCATGATAGTAGGATTTTTGGTGTTCTAAGATGGGAGCGACATACCTTAACCAGGCGGGATCTTTGGGCGATCCCGCTTCCTCCCAAGCCTTAAAAATCAACTGTTCTAAATCACTATGGATTTGTGCTTGAGTTGACGATCCGCTATTGGAGGCGAGTTTGAGATATTCTAAGCCTTCGGGGAGTCCGACCAATTGGGCTTTGGCGAGATAATATTCCCGTTGTCCGGTTGCTTGGGCACAGGTGAAACAATCTACGGATTCTTGATAGGCTTGACCTCGATAGAAACAGAGTCCGGCTGATGTTAAGAGACCGGGATATCCAGCATCGGATAAGGCTTGTAGAACTTCACCCATACTGTACCAAGTGGCCGGTTGTAGGGTGTTTTCATCACTGATTTGTTCGATGTTTTGCTGATAGGTTTTGATCGCCGTTGTCCATTGGGGGCTAAAGCGATGTTGCTCTAAAACTTGGGTCTGGTTATGGTGATAAACCTGTAGGGCTTGGGTGAGGGTTTGTAGGTCTTCTGGGGCAAAGTCTGAGACCATGAAGTGAATTAGGGGTTGTTCGAGGCTATGGCGATCGCCGAGTTCTGGGCGATCGGCCACGTCCTGATACCATTGATACAAATCTGCCCAACAGGAGCCTTGCCAAAAACAATCCCAGGCTTCTTCTTCTTCTCCGAGCTGCCAAAATTCTGACCCGGCTTTTTGATACTGTTGTTCAAATTTAAGCGCCCAAGCTTCACAGAGGTGGCCTTCTTCTAAATTGCCAATGGTTTGATAATATTGTTTGGCTCGTCGCAACAGTTTGGGATCTTGAGCGTTTAAGCCTTGGGTTTGAAAGGCTAGAGCAATGGAGGGCAGATCGTCTTCTTGCAACTCTTTGGCACTTTCATTAGTTCCTGTTTGCAAAAATTGCATCCGTTGTTGCCAGTCCTGAATATTTTTTACTCGCTCCCAATGGGTTTCCACTTGGTGAGGATCATTAATCTGATGCCATAGGGTGCGATCGCCTGAAGGGGTATCGACGACAAATAACCGTTCAATGGCGCGACTCGCTGCCACATAGAGCTTATTAAAGAAGTATTCCACCTCGATGCTCAATTCGGGATGATCGGCTTCTAGGAGCGTCCAAAACCGATGATGACAGGCTTCACCAAATTTATACAAGATCACTCGCTTAAATTCGAGACCTTTAGCGGCGATCGCACTGAGGACGTTTTTGGGCGGTTCCCCGTCGCTCCATCCTTCAATGACTTCGGATAACACTTCATCTTTTTGAATATAAGCGATTTCCCCCCCTTCTTCACAAGGGATAATAATAATTGTGTTTTGGATATATTCCTTAAGGGTTTCCCTGGGTAAATTATCTTCTAAAACAAATTTTTCTGGTAACAAGTCGCCTTGTTTCCAAACTCTTTGCGGTTTGAGGTCTCGATGATTAAACAGCAAATAGCGCCAAAATTGAATCAAGTTATTAAACTTAACAATGGGCGCATAGGAGCGATAGTTACATTCTAATTCTTGGAAATTCATTTCTAATCCCAATTGGCGGGTGGGATCGAGTTGAATGACCACTTCACTATAAAAAGCAGCCTTAAAACTATCCCAACGAAATCCTGTAGGGTTCAGGGTTTGAAACGGATCGCCCGCAAAGACAAAGGGAAAGTTGTCTAAGGTTTGATATCCAAGATCGTAGCGCGAAAAAATCGAAAGCCTCAAAATCAGTTGTAGTTCAATGCGGGTAAAATCTTGGGATTCATCGCAAAAAATCGCTGTATAACGAGCTAAATCTAGGGGCAATTTCAAGACCTGTTTAATCAAGTCTTGATCGTCCCAATATCCAGATTCTTCAGCCTTTCTCTGATACCAATGTTGCCAAATCGTATAAATATCTTTGAATTCCTGAATCGGAACAGTTCTTTCCTTACGTGGGACTTCAAACTCGTAGTCCTCTAAGGTCATTTCTTCTAACCCATATCCCTTGATAAACGTGCGAATTACATGCCAACAACGTTCGGGAGAATAATGCTGGGCAAGGGGCAGGGGACAGTGTTGATATAAAACCTTGAATTTATGAAAAGAAATATAGCGATCTAAGGCAAACTTTTCTGTATATTCTGGGGGTAAACGATTGAGCAAAAATCGCTGGAAGGGCCGGAAAAAGTGTCCGATATTGGGAATCGGCTCATCGTTCGTTTGTTGGGAGACAAAGCGATGATGAAATTTTAAGAGTTTTTGTACCCGGTCTTTGGCGACTTCTAGCAGGCGCTCATTGTAGGTGAGAAAGAGAGGATTGCCGGGTAACAGGCGATCGCCATAATAATAGAATTTTCGATAGCAGTAATCAGCGAACAGATAGAAGAGGAGCGTTGATTTTCCGCTTCCTGCTTGTCCGTTTAAGAACAATGGGAGTGCATGGTTCCCCGGTGTAGAGACAAAGTTTAACAGGCTTTCCTCTTCGGCAGAGAGGGCTAAATTGACCTTGGGAGACCCCTCAAGGATCAGCCAATCCTCATGAGCTAATAAGTAGTTGGGATAGGCTCGGCGAGCGAGAGCGGTGATGGAGTTGGCATTAAAATGGCCGTTGAGATAATTAACTTGTTGATTATAGAGATAGGTGCGATCGCCAATCGCCGTGATTTCTTCTGGCGTGGGATAATGGGAAAACGGACAGAGTAGAAACAGAATCGACGGAGATTGATCCGAAGAGAGAATGCGGCTAAAGAGAATATAGCGATCGCCTTCTCCATAAAGCAAGACCCCCGGCCACTCCGTTGTCTGTTCCGTCGGTTGCCGAGCCTGAATCACCTCCACCAATTGGGTATACTGGGAAGCGTGCGATCGCATCGCTACACTATTTAACTCTGTAGACCAAATCTCACTTTCATAAATTAACGCCCCCTGGTTCTCTCGTTTCCATCCCGGAGGTTCCAACCAAGGCAATAAATCCGGATTTTCCTGGATTAACGGTCGCACCTGATGGGGAACCGAATCTAAACTCTGTTCTCCCAACAGCCAACTTTCCAATTCCCCAGGCTGAATCTGAGGATCGAGATACTGTTGACCAAAGCCCTCCCGGTCTCTGAGAAAATGCTCATAGTCCTTCGATCCCCGTTTGAGGATATCCAACAACACCAAAACATCCTCCCCCTGTCTCTGGCCCTCGACCCGCACCATGCGAGCAATCAGGCGATAATTATGGTCAACCTTGCGCTTGAGATAAGGATACAGGCGCTTAAAATGAGCTTGAGCTTGATCGACACTCTGAGGCAACAGTTCATCACAGAATCGATTAATGTGGCTCTCCAGATTATGTTGCTTGGCTTTGTGCTTAACTTGATCTGTGCGATAAACGTACATGAACTTAGTTGGCTTCAGAGAGTAGGGATAGTTTAAATTTTAGTGGATCGTCATCAGAGTGGACAAAAGCATGATAGAGGAATGGCTCACTGGTAGGGTGACGTTGATCTACTGGTACAATTTGCTGAAAGCGCCCAAATCACCTTAACCCCATCCGCCGCCACAACATCCTCAGCCACACTTACCCTCTTTATCCACAATGAGCTGCGATCGCGAAAACTTCCTGAATTCCCGAATTTATCTGGATGCTTGTTGTCTCAATCGTCCCTTTGATGACCTTAGCCAGCCCCGCATTGCCCTGGAAGCTCAAGCAATCCTCACCATTGTTCACCAATGCGAAACTGGACAAAGGCAACTGATCGCCAGTGCTGCTCTAGAAGTGGAACTTGCCCAAATGCCCAACCTTGAAAAACTTAACAACATTAAAGCGATTCTGGCGATCGCAAAGCAAAACGTTATCACGAAATCCTTAAAATCTCCGTTGAAAATCCTGTTCAATGGTTAATGGAAATGACCCAAGCAGACCCTAACAATCATGACTAAAACCTACCAAGAAATTGTAAACCAAGGCTATCAAGCTCTGATTGATTCCCTCGGCATCGTAGACGCGATCCGATTTATTCAATATCTTAACCCTGGTAAGGAAAATTACACTCAAGATCGCGATCGATGGTTGAGTCAACACACTCTACCAGAGATCTTTGAAACTATGAGACAACAAACCCCAGACAATCCCCAACAATATGATGAAATTATTGAATAATGTTTTATATCCAAGATGATGACGATTCATCCTAGCCTTGATATCGATCGCGATCGCTTGCGGGAACTGTGCCAGCAGTGGCAAATTATCGAGCTTGCCCTGTTTGGTTCCGTTCTGCGCGATGATTTCCGCCCCGATAGTGACGTTGATTTACTCATTACCTGGGATGAACAAAGCCATTGGACATTACTTGATTTTGCCCAAATGCATGAAGACTTTGCTCAACTTCTAAACCGCCCAGTTGATCTTGTCAGTAAACGCGCTATTGAAAGCAGCAACAACCCACTACGCCGCGAGGCAATTTTGAACACTGCTCAACCCATTTATCAAAAATGATTATTGTTGGAGAAGCTGCTGCACGCTTATCCGAAACTACACGCAACGAAATACAAGCTGTTTCCTGGAAACAGAATTGATATCCCTTGAGAATCCGATCGCCCCATCTACTGTACCACCTGAGATCCATGACTGCGGGGATCGGAAACCCTGGGGACTGGGCTTCCTGAACCCGATTCTAGGCTCGATACTTTGCCAATCTTGCCAGCATCGGGAATGGGGACACCTGCGACTAGAGCCTCTAATTTATCTTGTAGAATGGGTTTGGGGACTTCGCCAATACTTTCGGCGATCGCCTCTCCCTGACGATCCAAAAACACAAAATGGGGAATCCCATCCACTCGATAGGCATCCATTTCTGGCAACCACTTAGTATTATCCACATTCAACATCACAAAATTGACCTGTTCCCCATAGCTTTCTCGCAACGTCACCATATCGGGAACCATAGCCTGGCAACTTAAACACCAATTGGCATAAAACTCCATTAATGTAGGCTTCTTATTCTCTAGCGCCACGTCTAAGGGGGTCGAGGTTTCAGCTAACTCAGACAAAGAGGTAGACGGATTTTGGGTTTGTAGACCTAAAAATAACGCTGCGCTTAAGGCGATCGCCGTTAATGCCACCACCAAATTACGGATGCGCGTTGCCATAGAAGATTGGACATTCAGATCAGCAGAAGGTTCAGTCATGAGTGGGTAATCGGTAATCGCTAATTTAATTGTTAATGGATCGATCAGCAGTTGTAAACCGCCGTTCCAGATCTCGATATCGATCCACATCTATAATTTGCTCAAATTCCGGGAAGGAGAGATCCCCATCCGTCCTTCCCGTCGTCCCCTCAGCTCTCAACCGCTCGAAGCACTCCCGCATCGCCTGAGTTGCCGCAAACAAACCCGACAGGGCATACACCCCCACCTTAAACCCCAACTCCTCTAACTGAGGACGACTTAAACAAGGGGTTTTACCGCCCTCAATTAAATTAGCAAACAAATGGACACCTGTGGGCGCAAACGCCTTAGAGATAGCCACCAACTCCTGCAAAGACTGGGGCGCTTCAATAAACACAATATCCGCTCCCACTTCCGCATATAACCGCCCCCGACGAATCGCTTCCTCCAACCCCAAAGGCGCTCTCGCATCCGTGCGCCCCACAATCACCAAACCACTCTCGCCCCTAGCATGGACTGCTGCCTTAATTTTCTCCACCTGTTCGGCAGCCGAAATGACCTGTTTTCCTTGAAAATGGCCGCACTTTTTTGGCCAAACCTGATCTTCCAAAATAATCCCAGAAACCCCCCACCGCAGTGCCTCAGTCACCGTGCGAATCACATTGAGGGGATTGCCATAACCGGTATCGAGATCCGCCACTAGAGGAATAGAAATCGATTGGGCCATTTTGCCTACACTCTGGAGCGTTTCCGTGGCTGTCAATAACCCATAATCGGGTAATCCCAGGGTAGAGGCAGAAATCCCAAACCCACTGGTAAACACGGCTTCAAAGCCCACTTGGGCGGCTAACTTCGCTCCCAAACAATCATAGACTCCAGGCACAATAAGGGTTCCGGGTTGGTCAAGAAGGTGGCGTAACTGATGCCCTGACATAAGACAATGGATGAAGTTTCGATAGGTTTAGCCTACCATTGGTAGCGCTCACGAGTGCTTAGATAAGGAAGTTTGCAGTTCTAGGGATTGGGGTGGGACGGAAAAGGTCGATTGAGGCACAGAGTCTTGGACTTGTAGAAGATGAATCCCTATAAATAGGAGGATAGGAAAGCTAAACCAGTTAATCCAATTCCAAATGGGGTGGATGTTAGAGAAGTTTTTCTTAGGGTTCATGGGAGTTGCCTCGCACGATCTAAAGTTAAAAGGGATAATTGTTCTTAGAATGCCACAGATGAGATGAGAAAACCGTGGGGATCAATGCCAATTGTACAAATGGTTGGGGTAGATGTCGAATAATTGAGAGGGTTCAGTGCCTGTGGAGGTCACAGTTGGAGGGCGGTTGATAA
The DNA here is from genome assembly GCF_030068505.1 of Roseofilum capinflatum BLCC-M114. Taxonomy (NCBI): domain Bacteria; kingdom Bacillati; phylum Cyanobacteriota; class Cyanophyceae; order Desertifilales; family Desertifilaceae; genus Roseofilum; species Roseofilum capinflatum. The sequence goes on along the minus strand of NZ_JAQOSO010000020.1, from coordinate 44,838 downwards.
ACTGGACTAGGGGGGCTTGAGGGGAGATGCAGGGGTTAATTGGAGATCCAGTTGAGGACTATTTGGGGTAAGTTAAGGATTTGTTGCCAAAGTTGGTTAGGGTTGATGCCAAAGAGCAGTTGCAGGATGAGGACGATTCCGGCAAGGGTTAGGGCTGTGCCTACGGTTAGTTTAACAATTTTCACGAGCCAGGTAAATATGAGCCAGGAGATAATCAGGGCAGCAAGGAGCAGAATCAGATCGGTGGGCATGGGTTTACAGTGCTTGGTGCTGTTAAGTAATCAGTAATGTAGTAAGAATGTATTTGAAGCACCTCTATCTTAAGCAATTTCGCAATTATGTGGAGCAAGCGGTGAGTTTTCTAGCTCCGAAGGTTATTTTGGTGGGAGACAATGCTCAGGGGAAGTCGAATTTATTGGAGGCGGTGGAGCTATTGTCTACGTTACGATCGCATCGAGCTAAGAGCGATCGCGATTTGGTACTGCAATCACCAGAGTATTCAGCTTCTATGGCTCAAGTGAGCGCCGTTTTGGAGCGACAAACGGGGGAAATTGACCTAAAAGTGGTTTTGCGAGCCAGTGGTAACCGGACATTGGTGTTAAATCAGGAAACCCAGCGACGACGGCGGGATTTTCTAGGGGCGCTCAATGTAGTGCAGTTTTCTAGTTTGGATCTGGATTTGGTGCGCGGATCTCCAGAAAACCGGCGCTTGTGGCTCGATACGCTGCTGACGCAGTTGGAACCGGTTTACGATCCGATGTTGCGTCAATATCAGCAAATTTTGCGCCAACGCAATGCCCTACTGCGGCAATTTCAAGAGGTCGAGGGGCGGGACGCTTCCCAACAGTTAGCCCTCTGGGATGCCCAGTTGGTGTCAGTGGGACTGCGTTTAATTCGCCGACGCGCTAGGGTGTTAGAGCGCCTGGCACCTATTGCCCAGGCTTGGCATGACAGTATTAGTGGATCGAGGGAAAAATTGTCGATCGCCTATAATCCCAGTGTATTTTGGGATGGAGATTCTCGATCGCCGGTAGAAACTATTGAGAGAGCCTTTTTCCAGAAACTGAGGGATCGGGCGATCGCCGAACACGCTCAAGGCACTACCCTGGTCGGCCCCCATCGAGATGAGGTAGACTTTTATATAAATGGGACTCCCGCCCGTCAATATGGCTCTCAAGGACAACAGAGAACCCTAGTGTTATCTTTAAAATTAGCGGAATTAAAATTAATTTCTGAAGTCGTGGGAGAATCCCCCTTGTTGTTACTCGATGATGTACTAGCAGAATTGGACTTAATGCGCCAAAATCAGCTTTTAGAAGCGATCGCCGACCGGTTCCAAACCCTGATTACTACCACCCACTTAAGTGCCTTTGAGCAAAACTGGTTACACTCTTCCCAGATTCTACGGGTTCAAGATGGCCACATTTGTTCTCAGGGAGATTAAAATTTGCAATTTAAGCTTGTATTGGCGAAAAATTCCAGTAAAATCAAAGGGATTTGTTGAAGCACTAAGCTATGAGTTTTAAGCGCTCATAAAGCATCTATTTCACGCGAGTGTGAGAGGAAAACGATGATGAACGATCCAGGACAACAGAAGGATATGCGCGATCGCCTGGGAAATGTCGAACAGATCCGCGATTTGCTCTTTGGAGAACAGCAACGGGAACTCGATACCCGACTAGAAGCATTGGAGAGCATGATTAAAGATCTCAAGCAAGAGATGGGCGATCGCCTGAATCGACTGAATGAACAGTTCTCCAATGAACTGCGATCCAATTCCTATGCCCTAGAGAAAAAAATTCAGTATGTGACCGTCACCCATACGGAAGACTTCACCGAATTTAAACAAGACCTAGAACGGACTCAGAAAAACTTTAATGAACAAATCAAAGGTTTAGATAAAACCTTACATAACCAGACGGAAAGTTTAGAGCAAAACATTCGCCATACTAAAGAATCTTTGCAAAAAGAGCTACATGCTATCACCGGGCAAATCCAGACCGAAGTGGATAAGTATGTCAATGGACTCGAAGATAATAAGATTTCCCGTGATGAATTCGCAGAAGTCTTATTTGACCTGTGCATGAAAGTCAAGAAAACGGATTTCGTTCAAGAAATTGAAGGATCGGAAATGAAGGCAGATTTATTGTTACCGGAACAACACTCTTAAGTTAAGTGTGAACGAGGAATCAGCGATCGGGGTGCATCATGGTTTTATCAGATCGACATTCACAAGAAAAGCGTTCTCAATCCTCTTCTGAGACTAGATTAGAATCCACTTTGGAGGAAGAGAACCTCTTTAATTGGTTGAATCGAGATCAGCCAATGACAGAAGTAGAACGCCCAAGAAAACCCAAGGCTTCCGTTTCATCTCAATCCCCTGATTCCCCCCAGGGATTGGAGCGTACCCTAGATTTATTGTCCGATCTGCTCCTCGATCCGCAACCTGAATCGCGATCCTCGTCTGAAATTTCAGACGAACATTTACCCCCTTTAGTCTTGCAAGCAGAATTGGAGGAAGACCAATCTCCCTCCAATTCTCCTCAAACCCCCATTCCTCCAATCCAAGCCAAATCTGAACCGGAAGATCGACCGCCTCAACCCCAACCTGAAACGGCTCCAGAGCTAGAGGGGTCTCTCAATTCTCTGCAAAATTTATTATTGCCCGCAGAACCCCCAGACTCTAGCTCCTCTTTAGCCCAATCTCCCCCTTCAGATCGAGCCTCTAATCTATCATCCTTGAATCGTTCATCAGATCTGAGTCTAGAAGAGCGCTTAAGCCAACTCGAACAACAAACGGCCCTGATTAATCCCCTCATGCCTTTAGTGTCTGAACTCTTGGGATTTGATTTAACCGTTTCTCACGAGCAAAGTATTCGGGTACTGACTCCCATCATTGACAAAATCATTCAAAATCGCGCTCAAGAGGATGCGGAAGCCATGAGTGGGGTATTGGCAGATTTGATTCCGGCTGCTATTGCCGAAGAAATCCGGCGATCGCCCCGGCAAGTCGCCAAAGCCCTCGCTCCAGAGGTGAGTTTAGCCATTGAAGAGCAAATTCGGATCGATCGCCATGCGATCGCCAAAGCCCTCGGCCCAGAAATGGGCCCCGCCATTAAAGAACAAATCGAGTGCGAACGGGACTCCATGGTTGATGCTCTCTATCCCGTCATTGGCAACACCATTGCCAAATACATGAACGATGTGATTCAATCCATCAACCAGAAAGTCGAAAGCGCCCTCACCTTAAAAGGAGTTCAACGGAAAATCAAAGCCAAAGTTCGGGGCGTTTCCGAGGCCGAACTGATCTTTCAAGAATCCATGCCCTTTAGTGTGCGGGCCATTTTCCTGATTCACAAAGCCTCTGGTCTCGTTATTAGCGAATACCAACCCTCAGAAGTAGAACGTCTAGAATCAGACATGCTGGCCGGAATGCTCACCGCCATTCGCAGTTTTGTCAATGACTGTATTTCCTCCGATCAAGCCGCTTCAGAACTCAACGAAATTGAATATGATGATTGTAAAATACTCCTCGAAGTAGCCGGTTATTCCTATATGGCCGTTGTCGTTAAAGGCGAACCCTCAAAAGCCTTCTTACAAGAAATCCAAACCACCTACTCCTTCCTCCTACAAAAATTTGGCGACTCCATCAGTGAATTTGACGGTGACTCCGATACAGTCCCCGAACCCATCCCAGATGCATTAGAAAAACTCTTTGCCGAAAGTGAGAAAAAACAGGATGATGAATTTCCCTGGGCCTTAATTCTCCTCATTCTAGGAGTAGTTGGAGTCATTGCTATTCCTTGGATTTGGACTTCTCACCAATGGCACAAAGAACATCGCCTAGAAGTCCAAACTCGTCAAGCTCTACTCTCTTCTCCAGAACTGTCCGTGTATGCCATTCAACCCGATGTCGATCGGGAAACGCTCCAATTGAAAGGACGAGTTCCCAATGAATATTTACGCGCCAAAGCTGGAAAAGTAGCCTCCGAAGTTGCCCCAGATTTAACTTTAGATAACGACATTGTAGCAGTTAACTTACCTCCCGATTTAGATGCAGCCGCCACAGAAGTCAATCGAATTATTCAAGTGCTAAATCAACTCGATGGGGTTGACATTAGCGCGACCTATAACCAAGGAAATGTTACGGTTTCCGGAACAGTAGTTGAAGGTGATGATTTAGAGAAAATATTAGATTCCTTGGAGGGAGTGACCGGAGTCAGTAGTGTCTTTAGTCGGATTCAACTGCAATCTTCTCCTTTAGAGATGAAGTTTTACTTTGAGTCTGGCTCAGACCAACTGCATCCAGCCGATCTCGCTGAAGGAATTCCTAAAATTGCCCAATTTTTAAACCAGTATCCAGAGTTTGATTTAATGATTACCGGACATAGTGATAAAGTAGGAGGCTGGGGTGAAAATCAAAAACTCTCTTGGCAACGGGCAGAAGCGGTAAAAGTTACCTTACAACAACAAGGCATTCCATCCCAGCGCCTCAAAATCCGAGGAAGCACTGAACCCCCGCCAGGAATCAACTCTACGGATGCCCTGGCTTTAAGTCGCTGTGTCCGGTTTGAGTTGTTTCGTCCGATTAAAGTAGGAAATTAACATGGGTAAAGTTTCTAAGAAAATTTGTATGGTTGGGGACTTTAGCGTAGGTAAAACTAGCCTGATCCGCCGGTTTGTCGATGGTCAATTTGATGACAAGTATTTATCTACGGTGGGGGTAAAAATCTCCCGTAAAGATGTGGCACTTCCTGAAGGCTCAGAGTTACAATTGTTGATCTGGGATATTGAAGGGCAGACCAAATTTAAGGCGATCGCCCCCAGTTACCTGCAAGGAGCCAAAGGAGCCATCATTGTGGCGGATGTCAGTCGGGAAGAAACCTTGGGCAACATCATCAATCATCTGGAGTTGTTCAGTAAGGTCAACCCCAAGGGTCGAATGGCGATCGCCCTCAACAAAGCTGACTTAGTAGACGCTCAAAAGCTAGAGGCACTCTTAAAGCACCATCAATATTCGGATTCAGATTATCCAGTGATTAAAACCTATGGCACTTCAGCCAAAAGTGGAGACAACGTTAATCAACTCTTCCAAGATTTAGCCCAGGCAATTCTGGCGATCAAGTAATTCATGTGCCAACTGATTGTCCCCCATCATATTGAATATTTAATTTTAGACCCGGATTTAATCATTCAGGACTATTCTGTGGGGGCCCAACGGTTAACTGGAGAAGAGATTCCCTTAAAGACGGGGATAATGTTAGACGAGTATTTCCCCGAAACAGTCGGTCTAGAAGATATCTTAGTGTCAGTGTTGAGCGGAGAACTCGATAGCTTCGATCTCAAGGCGATCGCCCGTTCTCCCAATCCAGACACCCACTTGTATATCGACCTCTATTTTATCCCCGATCCCCACTCTAGGGAGAATCAACGTCTGATTTTGTTTCTCGAAGACGTGACTCCCCAGATGGAACTCGAACAACGGTTAGTGCAAGCGACCAATGAAAACGCGATCGTCATCCATCGCCTACAAGAGAAAACCACACAATTAGCGGCTGCTAACCAAGAAATCGATCACCTCAATCAACAACTTCAGTCAGAAAACATACGTCTGTCAGCAGAGCTAGAAATTCTCCGGGAAATGCAGCAATTAATTCTTCCCAAACCCGAAGATTTAGCCAGAATTCAAGAACTTGATATTACGGGATATATGCAACCAGCCGACGAAGTGGGGGGAGATTATTATGATGTCATTTCCATGGATGGGGTAATTACAATTGGCATTGGTGATGTGACCGGTCATGGGCTAGAAAGTGGTATTCTGATGCTCATGACTCAAACCGCCGTTCGTACCCTAAAGGAAACCAAAGAACATGACCCCATTCACTTTTTAGACATTCTTAACCGCACCATTTATAAAAATGTGCAAAGCATGGGAATAGATAAAAATTTAACTTTATCGATCTTGAATTATGCGGAAGGTCAATTAACGGTAAGCGGCCAACATGAAGAAATCATTGTTGTACGTCAAGGGGGCACAATTGAACGCATTGATACCCTCGATTTAGGTTTACCCATTGGTTTAGATGACAACATTGCCGAGTTTATTAGTTATACTGGAATAGATTTAAATCCAGGTGACGGTGTGGTACTCTATACGGATGGGATTACAGAAGCAAGAAATGGAGGAAACCAGCGCTATGGAATAGAACGATTGTGTCAAATCATTAGCGAGAACTGGCAAAAGACTTCTGAGCCAATCAAAACAGCGATTATAGAGGATTTACAGCAGTTTATCGGAGCTGAAAAAATATTGGATGATATTACCTTAGTTGTCTTGAAGCAAAATTATCAGCATAATCTATTCAATGAATCTTCTAGTTTATTTCATGGTGATTGATTACACAAAATAGAGATCTCTATAACATATTTTTATTAGCATATGGAAAAGATTTTAGGCGATTTTATTAAAGAATTTCCTCCAGAACACGACTCCTTAGAGTTAACTTTTACACCTACATCACAACCGTTAAAAAAACGCTGGAAGAACAATCGACTATCTGCTTACTTTCTGGCGGAATATTTCTCCAGTTTTTTACCTTTAGATGACGATCAGCGTCGCGTTGAAGAAAGTAAAGCTTCAGTCAGTTATATTGCCAATGAACTGCTGGAAAATGCGATCAAATTTCATGATACATCGGTGAGTGCTAAAGTAATTTTCGGCATTCATTTTCTTCGACAAGAAAATGAAAGTGTTATTGCCGCTATTTTTGCCACAAATACAGTAATGACTCAAAAGATTAAGCCTTTGGAAGTGTTTATCGATCAGTTACTCAATGAAGACTTAGAGGAGCTATATATCGATCAAGTGGAAAAGAGCCTAGAAGAGGATAGCACTGCATCTGGACTAGGGTTAATTAGTATGATTAAAGATTATGGAGCGATTTTAGGGTGGAAAATCACTGATTCTAACGCAGGTCTTGATTTTGCAACGATTACGACTATGGCTAAAGTCAAAGTTTGATGTTTGATGTTTGATGTTTGATGGTTAGTTCATTACCCAATGGAGAGCGATAAACATGGATTTTCAGAACATAGAAACCAAAGATTATAAAATTGATTACGATCCTGAATCAACAACCATTCAGTTTAGGGGTGAACTCAGTCTTAATGGAGCATCTGAGTACGATCCGATCAAGCAGTTTCTCGATCGCATTGCTGAGTCCGAGCCTTCCCATTTAACTTTAAACTTAAGAGAGTTAAGTTTTTTAAATAGTTCAGGAATTAGTTTGATTACCAAATTTGTGATTGGCTTGCGAAAAAAACCGAATATTCAGTTAACTGTAGAAGGTTCCGTCGATGTGCCTTGGCAAAGTAAATCTTTGAAGAACTTAAAAAAGTTTTTGCCGAATTTGGAGTTGATAGTCGAATGAAAACTAGGATTGATTTGACCCCCAAGTTAAGAATATGTCAGATATGATTGTTCCTAAACATCTTGAATATGTAATCTTGGATCGAGAACTAATGATTTTAGAGTTCTCTGACGATGCAGATCGATTGGTTGGTGGTGAAGAACCGCTCAGAGTTGGGGAGTCATTTCAATTTTATTTTCCGGAAACTTATGGAATAGAAGAAATTTTAGAGTTGATTTTTTTAGGGGAACAAGAGAGCTTTGATATTAAGGCAATTTCTCGTTCATCGGATGTGCATAGTTCTCTATATGTGGATCTATATTTTTTGGCTAATTCTCACGGTTCTGAATGTCAGGAGTTGATCGTATTCCTGGAAGATGTGACAGACCGGATGAATCTAGAACAAAGTTTAGTCCAAGCCACGAATGAAAATAGTATTGCTATTAATGCTTTAGCTAAATCAGAAAACTATATCCAACAACTGATTCACTCGATGGCGGAAGCACTCATTGTGACGAATCATTTGGGAGAAATTAAGACCATTAATCCGGCAGTATATGATTTACTTAAGTATAGTCAGGAGGAGCTAATTGGTCAACCGATTAGTTATCTTTTGGGCGATCATCCCTTAAGTCATGAGTGGGTTGCAGATGAAGCCTTTTTGCAGGGAAAAGTTTTAACGGATATTGAAGTTGTGATTGCCAATAAACAGGGAGAGAAACTGTCAATTGCTTTTTCTTGTGCTGCTTTAGATACGGATGTACCGAGCTTGAAAGATGTGTTGTATGTGGGTCGGGATATTACGAAAACCAAACAGGCACAGAAACGACTGTATATTCAGTATAGTGTGGCGCGGGTGTTGTCGCGATCGCTGATGCTGGATGAAGCTTTACCCAATATCCTGCGGGTGTTGGTGGAAAATTTAGAGTGGGATATGGGGATTTATTGGATTCCCAAGCAGATTAAAGACCACAATGGCAACCCGGTTTCGACGAATAAACTATTACGACAAACCCTATGGAAAATGCCTGACGCTGAGTTTCCCAAGGTATCTAAACTCAGAGAAGTGAAGCTCATGCCAGGGGAGGGATGGTTAGGACAAATTTATCGGGATAATCAACCGAGATGGATTACCCATGTCGAATCGGAGAGAGAAACGCTACAGAAGGAATTAGGGTTAATTGAGAATGTTACGGCGATCGTGGGTTTTCCGGTGTCGAGTGATGAAGAGAAATTGGGCATGATTACCCTGTTTAGCCAAACTCCCCAACCGATGGATGAAGAGTTGGTGCAAATGCTGGCGGGAATTGGGAATCAACTGTGCCAATTTATTAAGCGCAAGAAAATTGAGATTTCTCTGTTCTATCAGAAGAAACAAACGGAAAAGCTGCTGCATAATATTCTGCCTGCGAGAATTGCGGAATTGCTTAAACAGACTTCAGGGGCGATCGCTGAATATTTTGAGGAAGTGACCGTTCTGTTTGCCGATATTGTCGGGTTTACCAAGCTCTCCGAAGAAAAATCTGCCTCTGAATTAGTGTCCTTGCTGAACCTGATTTTCTCCAAATTCGACCAATTAACCGAAGACTATCGCTTAGAGAAAATCAAAACCATTGGCGATGCGTATATGGTGGTGGGAGGACTACCAACACCGCGCCGGGATCATGCGGAGGCGATCGCCAAAATGGCCTTAAGTATGCAAGCCGCCATGGCCGAACTCAACCAAGAAATGAACACCAACTTCCAGATCCGCATTGGTGTCAATACCGGCCCTGTGGTCGCTGGCGTAATCGGTAAAAAGAAATTTAGCTACGATTTATGGGGGGATACCGTCAACACAGCCAGCCGTATGGAATCCCACGGTATTCCTGGACAAATCCAAGTTACCCAAGCCACCTATGAGCATCTGAAGTTAAACTACTATCTTCAGCATCGCGGCAAGATTACCATTAAAGGCAAAGGAGAAATGGACACCTATATGCTCACCGGGAAGCGGGCAAATCCCTGATGGGGCGATCGGGTCAACGATACAATCATCACCTAACCTGCCCCTACGGTATGAATGTTAACGCCGCTTCAACAGGGAACCAACACCCCCAACCGCCAAAAGTGCCAAAAGTGCGGAAGGTTCGGGCACTTTTTTATGACAGGCAGGGCTTGTCCCGGTGACGGCAGTCGTACATTCATCCGGTTTCCAACTGGTGGAAATATAGGAATACTTTTGCCCACCACCGGGTTTATTGGCAACATCCACTTGACTGTAAAGAGTGACCGGGTTGCCCAAGAAGTCGATAAAATCCCCCGTGGGAGCAACTCCTTGATTAGGTATACTACTCCAATTAGTGAAAATATCATTAGGTGAAACGGCTACCGCGCTATTAAGCAAGTCTGCACCGTAGAACACTCCATCAGTAGAAGGATTACTAGCTCCACTAAATTCTGCACCTGGTAGGATTGCCCCTAACATAAAGTTAGCATCAAGTTGATGGCTAAAGTCATCATTACCAATTACGATGCCACCTCCCCTGTTGGCGATTGTATAGACTTGATTAGCTGTAAAATTGCCAAAGGCATTGTTTGGCCCAGGAAAATCGACTTGGGGGAAAAAATTCAGACTACGAATCAGGAACGAACCATCCAACATCAAATTGGACTTGTCTTTATAGTGCTGTTTTAAAGCTTCCTGGTCTGCGGTTCCAAATGGAAAAGCCATATCCCGCCTAAAATAGTCAGTATCCAAGACAATGACATCATAGGTATGAGAGTCTAAATGGGTAGCGAGTCCTCCAGGAGTGCGATCAACTACATAAGTGCTATCAAAGAGATCTTCGCCATCAACGGTAAAAGCGTCTAGAAAATCAGACATTTCTTGACGCAGTGGACTTGGAGCATTGGGATGAGTTGTTGTATCCCACCACAAGACCGAAAACTGAGCAGCGTTCGCTTTCGAGTCCAGGTTCAAACCGCTCCAACAGAGAACCACAGAGGTTACCCCAAGAGCAACGCGCTTAACGGTGCGAGAAACTGCACTAATCCCAGATTGGTTCGTTAACATGGATTTATTCTCCTAATCGTTTTCAGTTCCAGAGCAGGGGGTTAAGTCAAGTAGAATCCCTCTCTGGATGGACATAGGAGAGCGTTAGGGTTCAGTTTCTGGGTAATTTCCCGCCCGGATTTTCCCGAAAACTGAACCACCCTCCTATAAGTTAGTCAGTTTTTTTGGGGCGATTTTATGCAAAATCGCGGATATTGTAATAATTGCTTACAAAAAAGTGATGATTAAATTGTTCATTATTAATTGCTGATGACTCTATCCCCAACTCTGACCCTGCCGCCTTTGGAAAATGGCGATCGCCTAACGCGCAGCGAATTTGAGCGCCGCTACGCCACCATGCCTCACCTCAAAAAAGCCGAACTCATCGAAGGAACCGTTTATATGGCATCTGCCCTACGTGCCAAATCCCACGGAAAACCCCACGCCCAGATTATGGCTTGGCTGGGAGCTTACTGGGCTGCGACTCCTGGAGTGGAACTCTTGGATAATGCCACAGTTCGTCTCGATCGCAACAATGAACCTCAACCTGATGCTCTCCTTCGCATCGAAACTGACGGCCAAAGTACCATTAGCGAGGATGACTATGTAGAAGGCCCCCCGGAACTCATTGTGGAAATTGCCGCTAGTAGCGCTTCCATTGACCTCAACCAAAAACGCAACATCTACTGTCGCAACCAAGTCCAAGAATATTTAGTCTGGCGAACCTATGATGGAGCCTTCGACTGGTTCTGCTGGCAAAATGGGGAGTATGTGCTATTAAATGCCGATGCTGATGGAATCTGCCGTTCGCTTGTTTTTCCTGGCTTGTGGCTCGCAAAAGATGCACTGCTGGCAGGAGATTTAGCCCAGGTATTGGCAGTTTTGCAACAGGGAGTCCGGGATAGGGAGATGGGGAGATAGGGAGATGGGGGGATGGGGAGATGGGGAGATCGCTCATTACTTATTGCTCTTGCACTTCCAGAAGCACGATAGAATAAACTGAGCAAATAGAGTCATCATTATCGGAACAGATAGACGAGGAAGAGACAGAATCCATGGGTAGAGTAGTCGGCATTGACTTGGGGACAACGAACTCAGTGGTTGCCATTATGGAGGGCGGTAAGCCAATGGTGATCGCCAATGCAGAAGGGATGCGGACTACGCCTTCAGTGGTTGGCTTCAGTAAAGATGGCGAACTTGTGGTTGGGCAAATGGCCCGTCGCCAATCTGTCCTGAACCCGCAAAACACCTTTTATGCCGTAAAACGGTACATGGGACGCAGATATGGAGAACTCAACGCGGACTCCAAACGAGTGCCCTACACCATCCGTAGAGATGAAGTGGACAATATTAAGATTAAATGTCCTCGGCTGAAGAAAGATTTTGCTCCAGAAGAGATCTCGGCGATGATCTTACGGAAGTTGGCCGATGATGCGAGTCGTTACTTGGGGGAACCGGTGACTGGGGCTGTGATTACGGTTCCGGCTTATTTTAATGATTCCCAACGGCAAGCGACAAAGGATGCGGGGAAAATTGCCGGGTTGGAGGTGAAACGGATTCTGAATGAACCTACGGCTGCGTCCCTGGCTTATGGGTTAGAGCGGGGAGCCGCGCAAACGATCCTGGTGTTTGACTTGGGGGGAGGAACGTTTGATGTTTCGATCCTGGAAGTGGGCGATGGGGTGTTTGAAGTCCGGTCTACCAGTGGGGATACTCAGTTGGGGGGCAATGACTTTGACCAAAAAATTGTAGACTGGTTGGCGGAACAGTTTTTAGAGACGGAAGGAGTAGATTTACGACGCGATCGCCAAGCGCTGCAACGACTCACCGAAGCAGCAGAAAAAGCCAAAATTGAGCTGTCGGGGGTGACGGTAACGGAGATTAATCTACCGTTTATCACGGCAACGGAAGATGGGCCCAAACATTTAGAAACTCGATTGACGCGATCGCAATTTGAAGAGCTTTCTGGTGACTTGCTCTCCCGTCTGCGCCGTCCCATCAAACGCGCCATGTATGATGCCGGACTCAGCCCCGTGCAAATCGATGAAGTGGTACTCGTGGGCGGTTCTACCCGCATTCCCATCGTTCAGCAACTGGTTCGCAGTTTCATCGACAGAGAACCCAACCAAAACGTGAACCCCGATGAAGTGGTTGCCGTCGGCGCTGCCATTCAAGCCGGTATTCTTTCCGGTATTGTCAAAGATGTGCTGCTGCTGGATGTAACTCCCCTGTCCCTCGGTATCGAAACCGCCAGTGGCGTGATGAAAAAACTGATTCCCCGCAATACGACTATACCCGTGCGGCGATCGGATATTTTCTCCACCTCCCAAGACAACCAAACCTTCGTCGAAGTCCACATTCTCCAAGGGGAGCGGGAAATGTCCAAGGATAACAAATCCCTCGGTCGCTTCCGACTCTCCGGCATTCCCCCCGCTCCTAGGGGAATCCCCCAAATTCAGGTCTCCCTCGATATTGATGCCAACGGCATTCTCCAAGTCGCGGCCCTAGACCGCACCACTGGCCGAGAACAAGGCCTTACCATTCAAGGAGCCTCCACCCTCTCCTCCGACGAAATCAATCAAATGATCCAGGATGCCGAACGCTATGCCCAGGTTGACCGGGAGCGTCGGGAAAGAGTAGAAAAACTCAACCGCGCCGAAGCCCTCATTACCCAAGCCGAGCGCCAACTGCGGGAAGCCACCCTAGACTTTGGGATGCAGTTTGCCAACCAATACCGCCGGGATATCGATCCCATTGTCCAGGAACTGCGGGAATATTTGCGCCGAGGGGATGACCGAGGAATTGACCAAGCGGGAGCCGATTTACAAGACATTCTCTACGATCTCAATCGGGAAGTGCGCTTAAGGATGAGTGAAGAAGAGGATGATGGCTTTTTGGGAACTCTGCGGCGCACGTTCTTGGGGGATGATGAGGATGAATTCGATCGCCGTGAAGCCTACGATTATAATACCCCCGCCTATAAAACTCGACGGGAGTATGGGCCGGGAGAACGCAATTATCCCCCCGCAGCGCGAGATTATCCCCCCGCTAGAAATTATCCGCCCGCCCAGGATTATCCCCCGGCACGCAATGCTCCACGCGATCGAGACTATGGGCCCCCAAGGGATTATCCCCCGGCACGCAATGCTCCACGAGGGCGAGATTATCCTCCCACCAGGGACTATCCACCCCCACGAGACTATGAACCGCCAGGGCGAGATTATCCCCCGACAAGGGACTATCCACCCCCCCGGTCAAGGGAACCGAACCGCCCACCCATCCGAGACTCTCGCCGTCCGTCAGAACCGCCCAGCCGAGGCAGGTATAATCAATATAATGCCTATGATGATGAAGATTGGGGAGATGATGATGAATGGCTGTAAGTTTTCCCTATTCCCTCTTCCCTATTTCCTATTCCCTATTCTCCCAGAACCCTAAGTGAACAAGACTATGCAAAACTTTCGGAACTATTATGAGATTCTGGGAGTTAGCCCCGATACCCCCACTGAAGAGATCAAGCGGGTTTATCGCCGCTTGGCTCGTCAATATCATCCCGATCTCAATCCTGGTGATAAGGAAGCCGAGGAACGATTTAAGGATATTTTAGAAGCCTATGAAGTCCTCTCCGATCCGGGGAAACGGACGGAATACGATCAACTGAGCTTCTTTTTAAGAGCGCGGCAAAATAACCGTAAACGTAATAGTGGCTCGAAGTTTTCTTCGGCAGAAATTGAGTATTTTAGTCAGTTTCCTACTTTCGATAGTTTTCTCGATAGCTTGCTCAATCGTCGTCGAGAAGTGAATCAGGGAGAACCGACGGGAAGGCGATCGCGTCCTGTAGAGCGTAATGCCCAAGCCTACAGTCCCGGCCGCTCTAAAGTTTATAACACGGTGAGCAGTGAATCCCGACCCGTGAAGCGGGATATCGAAGCCCTATTAACCTTACCCCTAGAAAAAGCCTATCGCGGTGGAAAAGAGCGTATCCGCCTAGAAGATGGTCGCTCTTTAGAAGTAGAAATGCCCCCCGGTATGGTGAGCGGGGAAAAAATGCGCCTGCGGAAGTTGGGCATGAATGGCGGCGATTTATACCTAAAAATTACCGTTGCCCCCCACCCTTTTCTCAAGATTGAGGGCAATGAAATTTATTGTAAACTGCCTATTACTCCCGTCGAAGCGATTTTATCGGGACAAGTGGAAGTCCTCACCCTGGATGGATTGGTGAAAATGAATTTACCCCCAGGAGTCAAAAGTGGGCAAAAATTACGATTAGCCAATAAGGGATATCCCGATAACCGGGGAAGACGGGGGGATCAGGTGGTGGAAATTGAGATTCAGTTTCCCACCGAATTAACCCCAGAACAACGAGAACTGTATGAAAAATTGCGAGGTTTAGAGGGAAATTTGCGCGAACCCCTGTGGAAATCAGAGGCTGAATCTTAAAGGGATAGCAGTGAATGAGTAATGAGTGAGTTGTACCGATAGGAAAAGAGTGGCAATTCAGGAGGATCTAGCTTGCTAGAAAAGCCGATGATGAGATTTGAACTCACGACCTACCGATTACGAATCGGTTGCTCTACCACTGAGCTACATCGGCAATTACCATCCTTTACTATAGCACATGCCTAGATGTTAGACTAGAATCTAGAGGGACTACGGAAGAAAAAAGCTTTAAACTCAACTTTGGATGACAGAACGTGCGTTTTGGTTGGCCTGGTCACAATTGCCAAAGATGGGGCCGATTTTGTTACAACGGATTGAGGAGCGTTTTGGGAGCTTGGCCGCAGCTTGGCAGGCAGATACGATCGCCCTCAGTGGGGTGGAAGGTGTGGGTCTCAAAACCGCAGAATCCTTGGTGCGTCATCGTCGAGCCATCGATCCGATCGCCTTTTTAGAGCAGCATTTACAAACCAATCCTCAGTTTTGGACTCCGAGCGATCGCCTTTATCCTCGATTATTACTAGAAATCCCCAATCCGCCACCCGTATTATATTATCGGGGCACAGTCGAACCAGAAGACAATCAGGGACTCCGGCCCGCAGTAGCCATTGTGGGCACTCGCGAACCCACCGACTATGGCAGACGATGGACGTATCGCCTTAGTAGACAGTTAGCAGAACGGGGATTTACGATTATTTCTGGCATGGCTCAAGGGATTGATACTCAAGCCCATCGGGGTTGTTTAGAGGGGGGAGGACGGACGATCGCCGTTTTGGGAACTGGAGTTGATATTATTTATCCTCCAGGAAATCAATCGCTTTATAACCAGATCCTCGAACAAGGGTTAGCCGTGAGTGAATATCCCACCGGAGTCCAGCCCAACCGCGCCCATTTTCCCCAACGGAATCGGATCGTGGCAGGTTTGAGTCGAGCGGTATTAGTTACCGAAGCGCCTACCCAGTCAGGAGCCTTGATTACAGCCCGATTAGCCAATGAATTTGGCCGGGATGTCTATGTATTGCCCGGTCGCATTGACGATTCCAATTCTAAAGGATGTCTGGCTTTAATCAGTAAAGGGGCACAAGTGTTGATTCATGAAGGGTATTTATTAGAACTGTTATCCCAGATTCCGGAACTCGATCCGGCGATTCCTAGGGAGATAGCCCCCACTCAACAGCTCTCCTTGTTTTCGCCCTCTCCCTCTCCCTCTCCTGCACCGATGCCCTCCTTACCCCCATTGCAACAAAAAGTTTTAGCGGCAGTGAACATGGAACCTACTTCCCTAGATGCGATCGTAGCCCAAAGCGGCTTAAGTGCCCCAGAAGTCTCCTCTACTTTAATTGAATTAGAGCTACTCGGATTCGTCTCCCAGTTACCCGGAATGCGATACCAGCGTTAAAACTGTCCTATACCAACGCAGACTTGAGAAATTTTCCCGATCTGCCCCTTATTGCTCTGAAAGGTAGCTCTGACGGCACAGTGAGCTAGGAACAACTCGCCCAAACGGTCTGTCCGGGAAACTATGCCAAAACTTATACTGTCAGTGATTCCGGAACCGTTAAGGATGTCCCCTTTTATCGTAATAGATAGATCGGGGGTTTCGGAAACCCCTGGAAAAACTGTTTTGATTGTATCTTATGAAAGCTTCCTCTATTTTTGCCCTTCTTTTAAGTCTCTCGACCAGCTTCGCGGCTGGGCAACCCGCTCATTCTACAACAGTGGAAGAGAATTTGACCTCAGCGACTCAATCCTATGCTGTGATGTCAGAACCGATGGTATGGAGAAGACTCTCGAAGCAAGATCAAACCATTACTGCTCTAGACATTAGTCCAACCGGAGATTTTGTGGTGGGGGGGAGCGAAGAGGCGATCGTTCATTTATGGGATATCAGAGCGCAACAAGTGGTTCGCAGTTTGCACAGTCATACGGCAAAAGTGACTTCTGTGGTGTTTAGTCCCAATGGTCGCACGTTTGTCAGTAGCAGTATGGATAAAACGATTAAAATTTGGAATTTAGCCATGTTACGGCTAAAAATGACCATTTATACGGATCGTGAAATTCATTCGTTAGCGGTGAGTCCCCACGGACAAACCTTTGCCAGTGGTAATGAGGATGGTACGGTAGAGATTTGGAACTTAAATACGGGTAAAAAAAGACGAGAATTTAGTACGCCCATTCAGTCAGAGGTGGAAGTTGCTTATAGTGAAGATGGTCGAGTCCTGGTCACTCGTTATCGCGATCGCGATGTTGTCCATTTTTGGAATCCCCTGACTGGTGATTTTTTAGGCTCTAATCTGGCTGAAGATCCCTGGAGTGTTAGCGATCGCCCAACGGATCGGGTTTGTGAAACCTTATCTCGGTGGTTAAACGCACACAACAGTAAACAGATCGACGGATTCAAAGGTCAGCTTTGTGGAGCGATCGCTGCCACCTCGAAGGGGAGCTTTTTAGCAGACATTGACCCCAATTATATTGTACTGTGGCGGTTTCCTAATCCTCTGCGATTTACGGCTAACCGGCCTTAGTTTACCCTTCTCTTTTTATATCTACATCAATTGTTCCAGAATTTTTACAATCCCTCGATCGTCAAAATCTTCAGTCAGTTTGAGGATGCGATCGGCGAAATAAGTATACTCTTCGTTTGCCTCTTTCAATAACTGCGCTTGATATTCAATCTCTTCAATATCTCCAATTCTAGACGCTTGATACAAATTTTTCAATTCTTCAGACGATGGATAAACAACGGATACCTTATGTTCTTCTAAAACTATTTCTGAATCTTGGATAGGTTCATACCTCCACTCTAATTTTAAATACTTTTGCAAGCAAGCCAACAACTTTTCCAGATCGATCGGTTTAGGCAAAAACTCATCACAACCTGCCATAATTGCCCGATCTTGCTCTTCTGGAGATACACTAGCCGATGAACCAATAATGGGAAAAGATTGATAACCAGGTAAATTACGGATAGTCTCGGCCATTTCATAACCGCTCAATTCCGGCATCATTAAGTCCGTAATAATCAAATCAGGTTTTAATTCTTCCAGTAAAATCAAACCCGCTTGCCCATTTTGGGCCTCAATAATTTCAAACCCTAAAGACTTTAATAGGTCAGTTAAAACAGAGCGATTGACTTGATGATCGTCAACAATCATTAGTTTTATGGGTTGACCCCGATAACCCACAATTTGTCCAGAGTTTGAAGAGTCACCCGACTTTGAAGCGTCCCCAGAGATCGGAACTTCTAGCTCAAACCTAAAGGTACTCCCTTGTCCTAAAACACTCTCAACCTGAATTTGACTGCCCATCATCTGTAAAATTTGGTGACAAATAGATAACCCCAATCCTGTGCCTTCAGAACGTTTAGAGTGACTACCCACTTGTTCAAAAGGCATGAAAATTTTTTCCGATTCTTCTGGTGTCATGCCTACCCCTGTATCTTGAATTTCAAATTTTAGATTCACTGTCTTAGAATCAGAGGAGAATGTACTCTCGACCAAAAAAGTAACCGATCCCTTTTCCGTAAACTTAACTGCATTTCCCAATAAATTAATTAAGACTTGGCGCAGCCGCTTTTCATCCGCTACAATACTACCAGGTAAATTTTTACCCGGCATATAATAAAATTCAATCCCCTGATTTTCTGCCCGAATCCGAATGATTTCGGACACACTTAACAAAAATGAGTTTAAATGGAAGTTGTGGGGAAATAATTCTAGTTTACGGGCCTCAATTTTAGCCAAATCTAAAATATCATTAATTAAGTTCAAAAGATGGGAGCCAGCTTGTTGAATAACATTGACTCCTTTCCGATATTGATTCAAATCATGGGCCCGTTGTAGAATTTGGGCATAGCCTAAAATACCATTGAGAGGCGTGCGTAATTCATGGCTGATATTGGCCAGAAAATCACTTTTGGCTTGATTAGCAGCATCAGCCGCTTCTTTGGCCATTTTTAGGTTTTCCTCGATTGATTTATGATTGGTAATATCGATGCTCACTACTAACATGAGGGGGAGACCATTTTCTCGACTTCCTAAAGGCAGCTTAATACTTTCAAAATAAATTTTTTCTCCTGTCGGTTTTGTGAATCTTTCTTCAAAGACTTTGGGCACTTGTTGCATCATGACTTCACGGGCATGTCGTCGGTATTGCTCTAAATCTTCTAAGTTATGAATGAATTGCGCTTGATTTTTGCCAATAATTTCTGCAATAGGAGTATTAAATAAATTGGCTAGGGCTTGATTGACTAAAACGAGATGTCCTTCCCAGTCTTTGACATAAATGATATTGGGATCGGTGTCAATGATTAGACGTAGAAAGGTTTTTTGATGCTCAAGTTCTTGCGTCCGTTGCTGGACTTTTTTCTCTAGTTTGTCGTTTTCCTGCTGTAAAGAATTAACCAAGGCTTTTACTTCTCCGGCCATTTGGTTAAAGGAAGAAGAAACGATATCTAATTCTTTAATATTTTTGAAGTGGACTTGGCGATCGAAATTGCCGTTGGCGATCGCCTCGGATGCTCTGGACAGACGAAGGATGGGTTGGGCGATCCATTGGGCGGTAAGGACTCCAAATCCTGTGGTTACGCCTAACGCTAGTAGACAGAGGATAATGGTTTGTTGGGTATTGGTGTAGATCTGGCCCATAACATCGGATTCTGGAAGCACCACCACAATCAGTAAATTAATCCCAAACTCATTATTAAGGGGGGTGACTTGTACAAATTGCTTGTGAGATTCTAGGGAAAAATGCAGTTGATGGGTACGGTCGATGTCTGCTAGGGAGCCAAAATGGTCGATTAAATATTGAGTGGTTTCTCGAACTAGGGCAGAACGGCTATGGATGGCTTTATTTACACTCAGAGAGGTGAGAGGGGTATTTGGCTCAGAGAAGGGGCGATCCGTTGAGGATGCGATCAATGCTCCAGAGAGATCGAGGATAAAAGTTTGTCCGGTTTGGCCAATTTTGATGTCGCTCAGAAAATCATTAATTTGGTCTAGAGCTAGATCGACGCTGATCGTGCCTAGGAGCCGATTTTGGGAGTCATACAGGGGATGATAGGTGGAAAGAACCGGCCGTTGACTGGTTTGCAGAATATGGATATCGTTCCAGGTAGGAGATTCTGTGGGCTTGGTCGGGGGGAGCTGATAGGGAAGATGTAAATGAAAATTGGGGAGCGATCGCAACTTGTCTATTCTCTCTCCCTTGTCATTGGTTTGCCACTGTTCGGCCAGAAAACCCGTTTCAGCAGTAGCCACCGTTAGGGTAATCTCTCCGTTCACCTGCCGTTCAGCACTGACTAAATGACCATCTGCCGTTTCTAGTCCAATGAAGGCCAACTCCTCAAACTGATACAGTTGGTTCCAGAAATACACCTCTAGGGTGGGAATATCCTCCAGATCGAGTAAATTTAGCTCAATAGAGTCCACATTATTTTGACTCACTCGAATGGGGGTTTCAATCAAAACTAGCAATTTCTGCTCAATGCGAGCCACCACTTCGTTGCGGAGCTGACGGGCTAAGTTGTTCACAGCCTGCTCTCCATTGCGTAGACTTAACCAACTGGTGAATCCAACAACCGCAAAGAGTTGGATCGTGAAGGGAATGACCAGAACCCACCGTAAGGGCAGTTTAGGCCGATGAGTAATGGGTAAGGAGGTTTTCAACATAAACCTGAAGGATGATCTGGACAATCCGTGTTTTAAGTTTAAGGCATGATTAAGCTTTTTGAACCAGCAACAATAGGCTGAGGAAAAGATAAAAACACTAACTCAGTTGAAAAATAATTGTAAGATAGGATACAAAAGACTCGCAACTTAACGAGCCTATTCTAGCCTATCTTTTTTATTTGGGGTTGGAGCCACCCCTGTTTTTTGTTCTATAGACTATAACGTTAAGGAAAAATATCCTTGTAATTTCAAGCGTTCTGCTCCTGAATCCTCCATATCTACTTGGTTCCGAAGAGGCGATCGCCCGCATCTCCTAAGCCAGGTAAAATATAACCCTGCTCGTCCAAGCCTTCATCAATAGCGGCTGTATAAATTGGAATATCCGGATGTTCTTCTTGAACATGATCTAATCCTTCCGGAGCGGCTAACAAGCACACAAATTTAATCGATGTTGGGTTAAGTTCTTTTAAACGACCAATAGCAGCAACAGCCGTATTACCGGTCGCTAACATGGGATCAACAATAAACATATCTCGCTCTTCTACATCATGGGGAACCTTCAAATAATACTCAATCGGAATTAAGGTTCTAGGGTCGCGATATAAGCCAATATGTCCTACCCGTGCAGAAGGAATTAATTCTAACATGCCATCTAAAATTCCTTGTCCAGCTCGCATAATGGAAATCACGACCATTTTCTTTTCTGGCGCTAAAACCGGCGCTTGCATAACCCCTAAAGGAGTCTGTATTTTTTCTGATTTTAACGGTAAATCTCTCGTGACTTCATAGGCCAGCAATAGGCTGATTTCTTTGAGCAAAGAGCGAAATTTGGCTGTACTGGTTTCCTCACGACGCATCAGGGTTAGTTTATGGGCAATGAGGGGATGATTGATAACGGTAATGTTGGACATTCGCAATGGGTCAGAAGTAATGAGTAATGAGTAAGCCGTTGAAAACAGTCCTAGGTAAGAGTGAGCAATTAATTATAGCGCTTCGCGTGGTGATGCGTAATCGGTAATGGGTAATCGGTAAAAAAACTTCCCAAAGGTTTCATCAATGAGTTTCAATCCCTAATAGGGATTTATGTTGGTTTCAACGATCTTTGGTCACTTAGATCGCCGTCTGGACAGGCGTTTCAATCCCTAATAGGGATTTATGTTGGTTTCAACTATCGATCCGGTTATTGTACTCAATCCACTTGTTAGTTTCAATCCCTAATAGGGATTTATGTTGGTTTCAACCTCTCCTGCCCATGTAGCACCGGTTCTATCGGTGTTTGGTTCTTGTGTTTCAATCCCTAATAGGGATTTATGTTGGTTTCAACCAGGTACTGGGTAAAACTCTCTTGTGGGGCACAGTTTCAATCCCTAATAGGGATTTATGTTGGTTTCAACCTTCGCTCCAATTTCTGATAGGGGGGATTAATTTCGTTTCAATCCCTAATAGGGATTTATGTTGGTTTCAACATTACAGCCTTATTCTTAGATTTTTGGAAACCCCGCGCCAGTTTCAATCCCTAATAGGGATTTATGTTGGTTTCAACTATTGTAATCTGTAGCGGCTTGTTCAGCTTCTTTTGTTTCAATCCCTAATAGGGATTTATGTTGATTTCAACCACTGCAAAGAGGGAGTTAGTGGGCACTTATTCACTCATGTTTCAATCCCTAATAGGGATTTATGTTGATTTCAACAGGAGGGAACCGCCCGCCGCGCTCCTTATGGCGTTTCAATCCCTAATAGGGATTTATGTTGATTTCAACAATAAAGGTTTGAGTCATTTTTAAAAACCAAAATGGGAAGTTTCAATCCCTAATAGGGATTTATGTTGATTTCAACCCGAAGTTAGAACTACCCAAAAAACCGGGAGGCCCTAGTTTCAATCCCTAATAGGGATTTATGTTGATTTCAACGGATGGAGACGATTCTACAAAATGGGAATCCTCGTTTCAATCCCTAATAGGGATTTATGTTGATTTCAACAAAAATAAAAGCAACTCAACAGGCTCTTCTTGAGCTAGTTTCAATCCCTAATAGGGATTTATGTTGATTTCAACAGATCCAGAGAAGACTACAAGGCAGGATCACATTCAGTTTCAATCCCTAATAGGGATTTATGTTGATTTCAACACGACATTTAGCGATCTATCACCCGATAAACAATGGGACGTACGTTTCAATCCCTAATAGGGATTTATGTTGATTTCAACCATTCTCTCCGGTTTGAGGTTGAGTTTAAAGATGTTTCAATCCCTAATAGGGATTTATGTTGATTTCAACGGTGAACGTAGCTCGACTAACACCCCTTTTATAGGCGTTTCAATCCCTAATAGGGATTTATGTTGATTTCAACTGCTGGCTCCTGAGACCCTTACGATATTTGGTTTTCAAGGTACATTTCCGACGCACACCCCTAATCATAGCTCACCAGAGACTAAAAAGCAAGTCCAAATCGCTGAAACCCTTGCCCCGTATAGTCCGACGCTACCTTTAAAATTAAAATCGCTGTAAGGCAGACTGAGTAAGCGATACAGCGATTTTGGACTCAAGGGCGATTTCCACACCCCCCTAGCGTCGGATTTTAGGCGAAAAAGATGGACTCGTCGCGGGGCATTTCGCCACCGATACGTTCTACTTTACCTTGGCAACAGGCGCAGAGGAAGTAAAACCGAATGCTATCCGTGTCCGGTTTAATCACCTTACTCAGTCGCTGGCGCAGTTTGGTGTACTGAGTAGGCGTAAGATCGCACTCGAAGACCGAATATTGCATCCATTGGCCGTAGGATTTGAGAATCTTGTGGATGCGGGTGCGGCGCTTGTCTTCCGGGATGTCGTAACTGATGACGATAAACATAGGTGGGATGATTGCATTTAAACTATCTGTTTTAACCCAATTGGTAGGGTGTTCAGAAACCCGGTTTCTTGAAAACCGGGTTTCTAGTCGTTTTCCAACTCATCCGATTTAACCCAATCGGTAGGGTGAAGTTATTGCAGGACTAGGGGAGGATATTGTTCCGTTAATCAAGTAGCTTGACTCCTTCCGACTGACCCAGTTTTACATCAAATGAAGCAGTTTCATGGCAACTAGATAATTGATTAATACGGGTAATCAGATAGTCAGAAAAATCAGCATTTCCTAGCTTCATTTGTTGAATTGACCATGCGATAGCTTCTCGATTTTCAAAAACAAAAAGATTAGCGTTGATAAGATTTTCTAGGGTTGTAATCAGGGTTTCTCGGTTGACTTTATAGCGACTGCGTAAAACCCAAGCGACTTCACACAGCACAATGTTATTAATCAAGCAGGGTTCATTTTCTTGTAATGCTTGCTCAATATACTGATTGGCAATCTGCCATTGCCGTTCATCATCTCGGACTAAAAAACGCACAATAACGTTAGTATCTAATCCCTTCAAACTGACTCTCCTGCACAATCTGAGATTGCCCTATCCATCTCTTCTAACGAAACCGGTGTGCGCCCTTCTTGATAGAGGATACCCGATAAGGTGCGAACATCAATTTTAGCCGGTTCTAAATACACTTTACCATCCGGAGAAATGGCAACATAGATGGAGTCACCGGGTTTGAGTTGCAACCAGTTGATAATTTCTGGAGGTAGAACAATTTCCCCAGAAGGAGTAATTTGAGTCAGTGCCATAATTGGATCTTATATCAATGAACAATTCATAATTTTCATGTCGGCGACAGTCGAAACAATTAACCATTGATCTGGGCTGGTCGCCAGTTGGCTCATGCCCTGTCGCCTACTCTAATAGCTTTCCACACTCGACATTGTAATATCATTTCCCTATTAACCTGCACGCTGACAAGTTGCTCTAGAGCCAATTATCCCTCAAGGACTGTACCAACGGTTTTAACCCAATTGGTAGGGTGTTCAGAAACCCGGTTTCTTGAAAACCGGGTTTCTAGTCGTTTTCCAACTCATCCGATTTAACCCAATCGATAGGGTGAAGTTATTGCAGGACTAGAGGAGGATATTGTTCCGTTTCGCCCATCAGGTATTTGCCCAGAAGACGAGCTTGAATTTCAAAAGCCTCTTGGTAGGTGCATTGGGTTTTCATCACCGGGTGTTTGAAAGAGGACTGTTTTTTCTCTTGATAACAGCGCAGAAAGGTTTTCAGAGCTTCGCGGGTAAGGGAGGTTTCCTTACTGATGGGTTGTTGGATGAAGTCGTTGGGGCTGAGGACTTGACGGTTGAGGGTTTCGAGAACCATGCTATCGACGACTAAGGGGCGAAATTCTTCCATTAGGTCGAGCGCAAGGGCAGGACGGCCGTAGTGTTTGACATGGAGATAGCCGAGATAGGGGTCGAAACCGACAATATTTACGGCGCTTTGGATGTCGTGGCGCAGGAGGGCGTAACCGAGACTGAGTAAGGAGTTTACGGGGTCGGTAGGGGGGCGACGGTTGCGGGTGGTGAAGGTGAAGTTGGGGTTTTGGATGAGTTGGTTGAAGCTGCGGAAGTAGGTGGCACTTCCGGCTCCTTCGAGTCCGCGTAGGGAGTTGATAGCATCGGTGGTGGAGATCGCCCCTATAATACCTTTCAATTGTTCAATCTCTTCGCTCAGATCAATGTCTGCTCGTCGCCCTCTGCGCTGTAAGGTGGTGCGGTAGTTTTTCAGTTTCCCCCGTACAAAGGCTTGCACCAGGTGAATGGCTTGGGGCGTATTGCCATCAGCGGCCCATTGATGTTGGCGCAGAAAGATATTTTTTCTCAGTTCTGGTTCTAGAGTTCCTCGATATCTTCCGGTAGAGGTGACCAAGGAAAAGGGAATGCGACGGTTGAGTAATTCTTCAGCTAGGTCAGGGGAAAAGTTGACGGCTCCAAAAGCGACGACTCCATCAACTTTAATCAGAGGAACGTCGGCAATTTTTTGTTTTTCAACTTTGACATGAATGCGTTCATCGACTTTACCGATGAAGGCGTTTTCTTGGGTGACATAAAGGGTTCCCATGGTGGTTTCTCCGTTGTAGTGGTGGTGGTTTGAGAGGGGGATGCCCTCTCCCTAAATCCCTCTCCCACGGGAGAGGGACTTCTTCTCCCCTTCTCCTGCGGGAGAAGGGGTCGGGGGATGAGGGGAAAATGCTATAGACTTACAAAGGCTTTATTAGCTCACTTCTTGGTAATTTTTGAGTTTTTTGGTGGCTTGGGGCAAACAGGCGGCGTAGAGGCTACATCCACGGCATCTGGGGCTATATTTGGGTGGGGGTATGAGGTCTCCTGAAAAAAGTTTTTGAATGGCTTGGATGGTGGCGATCGCCTCTTGCCGCAACCCCTCATCGATCTTCACAGGATGCCGTTGGTGAGATTGGGCATAATAGACAAAGCCTTCAGTCACCGCAGTGCCGGTCATTTCTTCGAGACACAGGGCTTGAGCGCAGACTTGCAGGGCATCATTTTCATGGTCGCCAACTTTGCCTCGCTTATACTCGACGGGATAAAGTTGGCCATTTTGGGCTTCAATTAAATCGGATTTACCAATCAGGTGATACTGTTCGGATTTGAGCCAAATGGATCGCACTTGCCAGGTATCATCGCGCATCTCTTGACTGAGTGTGTGGACGCGATCGTGAATGGTTGTCCCTTCAATGGTGTAGGCATTGTCTTCAAATTCTCCAGTACAAAACATCCGCCAACAGCGATGGGGACAATAAGCATATTGATTGAGGGCAGAAATAGGAACTTCGGTGTTCATGGTGATGGGGAATAGGGAATGGGGAATGGGGAATAGGGAATAGGGAATGGGGAATAGGGAGAGTAGAATCAATTGTTTGGGCTATTGCCAACATGAAAATTGTTCATTGTTCATTGTTCATTGTTAATTGATCCGTCTTGCCATGCCCATTCCCATGGTAGTTTTGCGTCCAATGCCGCAGTAGAGGGCATAGTTAGCGAGGGTGTTCAGGTGTTTGAGAGTGGTAGGGGGGGCATCGCCGAGAAATCGGAAGGTAATTTCGCCAATAGAGCCAATAAATTTACTGCGTTTATCGGCAACGATCGCCGTTTGGATGTCGAAAAAACTGGGAAATACGGTATCTAGAGCCAGTTCGGGAATCTCAATACCGCTATACTTGTTCCACCGTTGGCGCAAACTGGCAAAGAGGCGATCGCCACTGGGCAGCGCCGTATCATATTTGCCTTGGCGGAAAGCCATGGGGGTGGCAATGCAGAAGCGAAAGCTATTATCGCGCTCTGAGGCTTGCTCATAGAGTTGGCTGTAGGAACAGGAGTTCGCCCAGGGATGGGTAGACTGGGGAGTGGCAAGGATACTGGTAATCATCAGATCCGCAGGGCCTAAATGCCAAGGTTTATCCCGGTTGAGATGGAGCCAAAGTTGGGTGAGTTCTCCAAAGAGCGCATCATCGAGCAGGGAGATCCGCCACCAGCAGCCGGTTTCAGCCGGGATAGCGTGTTGATGTTCACACTGTAGGGTTTTGAAGTGGCGACGGGTTTGCAGGGGGGAGAGGGTGAAAGGTTTATCGGCTTGGGAGTCGTGCAGGCGATCGCCGAGGGTGCGATCGACGGAGCTAACCAGGTTGAGGAAAAGCGCGTGCAGATGCCGTCCACTCAGGTATCCGAGAGGGATGGGGGAGAGGGGAGTGAGGTTGAGAACGAGGCTATAGGGCATGGTTCAATTAAAAATTAAAACTTTGACTGCGGTACGTTTCGATCCCCCTAAATCCCCCTTAAAAAGGGGGACTTTCTTAATTCCCCCCTTTTTTAAGGGGGGCTAGGGGGGATCTTTATTCAGGCAAGTGGTTGCTGAGGTAGGTTTGGATGGGATGGAGGAGGATGCCGAGGATTTTGTCGATCTGGTTGATGGTGTATTCTAGGCGATTTAAGATGCTCATATATCCCTCTTTCATCATCCTTAACGAATTTTAGAGAGAGCCAGTCAATCCTGTATGATTCACATTTTTCAAACTAGCTCTCTCAACCCCATACTTCATCTTGGAGCAAATTGGTATGCCATACCAGCAGGGAGCTTAATCTTCTCACTCTCAATCTGATAATAAGAACCCCGCAAGCGCACATTGCGAATTAAACTCACTGGAGGCATGTTAATCACATCATAGCCAATCACTTGATGGGAAAACATCACATCTAAAGGATTAAGAGGGTGGGAATAAACAAACTCCTGTTCCGAAGCTGAAGCTTTCACCTCTTGCACACTTGTACAAGTAACTTCTGCCTTACTGAGCCATTTCCCCAAACGAACCCATTTCCGAAAACTAATCTTTTTGGAACTAATCACAAAGCATTCAAACTTGCTCTCTGGCGCAACCTCCTTATTGCGTCCAAAACTCGGCCAGTTTTTCGCTGTTTTTTCCATCTCCACATGGTAGTTGTTATTAGCATATTTCCAAGTCGTGAGGACAGTTTGATAATGCACTGCTCTAGCAGGAGTCACATAAATTCCCTGTTGATTCAATGGAGTGAGATGTTCCTCATACTGGGGGACTTGATTGCGGCAAAAGTAGCGATAAGACTCGGTTTCATTAACCGTTGTTGCATATTGGGGATTATCCACCAATCCCAAGGCATAACAGAGGGCATAATTGTGAATAATCGGTTCAGTTTCATACAGTCTTCCGATTTCACGAGTAGCGAAATAGAGACTATCATGAAGTTCCAGTTGCAGGTGATAAATAAAAGCCATAATTGTTGTTCTATCAAATCCGGAAAATAAGTGATGGTAAGTCATTGCGAATGAAACGCAGTGGAATGAAGCAATCGCCAAGATTAGCGATATTTTAGAGATTGCTTCCCTGCGGTCGCAATGACAACGGTTTAAACGGATTTGATATTATTTGGCAGCAGCAGGTTTCTTCGGTTTTTTAATATGAGCTGAAGCATAGGTCTTGGCTTCACCATCTGCGGTTGTCAACAACTCTTTCAACTTCTCCTCATTACCGATAATCTCCTTGACTTCAGTTAACAAGGGCACAAAAGTATCGCCAATATAATCCTGATGTACCAGATATTCATCTCTCATCAAATCCACCATAGTAGTTTGCGCTGCTTCAATCACATCATCTTCATTCAAGGGGTCATATCCTCCTAGTTTATCCCCTTGTTTTAAAACATCATAAATCGCCTGAGTCCAGCGCAGATTGCTGGTAATTTCGCCATCCGCAAAAACCACACCAATACAGTGATTCCGAACCCGTCCGGTGCGAGTGGTTTGCGCTCCATAATGGCGGGTGCGTAAAATGTTGTTGAAGACATAGAGAAAACCCGCTTCTGTGGGATCTTTTAGGGTGACGATACTGGGGAAAAAGACTTGCGGTTTAATGTGATCTTGCTGATTAATTCGACTGGTAACTTCTCCCTTGTTGCTATCTCCTTCTCCCTTAGAAGCCATAGTTCCATTTTCATAGGGAGCATTGAGGGTAAAAGATTCATGGGATTCGGCAAAATCGGTGATGGAAAAGGCAGTATCAACCACAACTTTTGATTTCTCTGAACCAGAATCTCCGATCGCAAATCCATAGATAATACAGTCCGGGTTATCCATAGCAAATTTAACATTGTATTCGCACTCCTCAGCCGTCATCAATCCGTAGTTCCGCAGGAGTTCCCGTCCCACCAAACGCTCTGGGGTAGACTGTTTGCGCTTGAACATTGCCAGGCGACTAATGGGAGTTTTATCTTGAATCCCGGCACGGACTCGTGATTTATTTAACTCGCCATCCGTTTGAAAGAGAGGATAGGATTCAGTCACGCGGAGGGTGAGAAAATGGGCATATTTTCCCATGGGTTTATAGGGAATAGCATCATGGAAAAATTTGCTATCGACAGTGGTTAGAAAAGACATAATTTTGGTCTCCTGATAAATGTGTAAATGGGTTAGTTTGGGTGGGTTGATCCCCCTAAATCCCCCTTAGAAAAGGGGACTTTCTCTACTGCCCCCCTTTTTAAGGGGGGTTCGGGGGGATCTGAATGTCCATGTAAAAAGAAAGAAGTTCGGACTTGATATAAAACCCGCCCCTATGAGTCTTCTTTGCTTTCCCGATCTTTTTGATTTTCTTGGTCATTTTCGAGGCGATAGAGGAATTCGCAGGTATCGCGAATCAAGTTAATTTGTCGTCCGGCTAAACGGGCGCGATCGCCCGAAAAAGACTTCTCGAAAACTTCCACGACAAAATATTGGGCAAACTCCAATATTTTCTGTCGTTCTTCTTCTCTGTTTTTCAATGGAGGATAACCGTCTGCTGTCGAGCCATGTACTCGATCCATAAGTTTAAAAACTTTAGCTGCAACAGCCTCAACTAGGGCTTCTCCTTGAAAAACAATTGATTCAGCATTGAGAATGGTATCAGCCGCAATATCAATGGGTTTCAATACTGCATTAGCTTTGGGATTATATCGCTGCTTGGCGCGATAAAATTGGCGATAGAGTTCGGTCAGTTTTTTGGGATGGTTTAACGGAGATTCTTCAGACACAATTAACTCCTGATTTTCATAGGTACAATAGGGATCGAAACAGGGATAAAAGGCATAGGCATAGAGACGGACTTTTTTCAGGGGAATATTCTCTATACTTTGACGGCGTATCCAGGCATTGAGTGAATGAAAAACCGTCAGAGGACTGGTTTGTAAATCTCGCGCCAGTTCCGAGAGTTTGCCCCAGTTGGCATCATATTTTCCTTTGACTTGTTTGGCGTTAACATCAAGGTGAATAGCATAGGCAGCAGTGAGAACTTTAAGCGGTGCAGGATAAAGTTTGGTTCCGTGCTTTTCTTTCCAGCCTTCGAGGATATAGTCGAGGCGAAAATAATTGGCTTGAACTAAGGATTGAAAGGCTTGGGGGGCGCTATCGAGGAACACGGTTTGCTCGAATTCTGCCCCATCTTTGAACGGGGGAATGGGAGATTCAGAAACAACGGTTTTCACATCTAAAATTAGGGGAAACGCGAAGGCTAACCAAGTTGGCATTACCCAAGATTCGGTATCGGTGGGATCTCGCCCTGGGGGGAGTGCCATAAAGTAGAAGGTGAGGGGTTGATTTTCGGGATAGGAGAGCTTAAACGTGCGGTCAAATTTGCGATTTTTATCATCTTCGGGTAAGGCTTTTTTGATGTCTAAATCTTCCTCGATCAGAAAAATATCGGCGCTTTGGTAGTTCTCTCGGCTAAAATCGGCTTGTAAGTCATCATTGATAAAATGGTTACGCAGACTCGTATTAAAGCGAGTTTGGGCAATATTCCGGTAAGCTTGATGCAAAAATGTGTTGGTTTCTGGGGTGAAGTAGTAGGTGGGATAAAAGTAGAGATAGCGATATTTGCCATCCTCAAAACGTTTACCCACGGCTTGGGTTTGATTCATCAAAATTTGCCTGAGCATCATCTCTGTACCGGAAATACTGGAGATATTGCGCTTGGCATTAGAGCCGCCTAACATCTGTTTATTGGTGTAGACTTGGGGAGTAAATAAAACGGCTGACTCCATTTGTTCGCTGACACTATAGGGGGAATGGGAAATGGAGCAAATGAGCTGTTTTCCGCGTCCAGGTTTTTTCGCCAGTTGGTAATGCTCCAATTCTTTGAAAAAGATGTCAGCTTTTGCCAATTCTTGGGGTTGATTATCGGGTAACATCACCACTTGTTCTACCCATGAGCGCACATCTTCCCAACCATCGGCTAGGGAATATTGCTCTACAATGGGATTAATCAGTTTGGCGATATGGGAAATTAGCTTTTCACAGGTTTCTCGCACGTCTTCGATACCGGGATGATGTTGGAGATATTTAGCTGCGAGAAAGTACCATTCATAGGGAACGCCTCCGGTATTTCCTTTGAGTTTTAAGGCTTTTAAGCTCTGGTTAATCTGCTGAATTTCGCGAATTTGGGGTAAGTATTGTTCCAGTTGCCAGAATTTGGCGACTTCATGCACTAGATCGAGATTGGGTAATGGGGGTAATGTCTTATCTTTTTTGCGAGTAGCTTCAATTTTGCCCACTTGCTCGCCCCAAATCTTGCGGGTGAGGGCATCTCCAAATTCTGCGAGGCGATCGCATCTGATATCATCGCTGAAGTTAAAGTCATAGTCGGCTGAGAGTACCTGTTTGTGCTGAAACTTGATTAAGTTATCGCTGCGGCTTTTGGCAACGGAAGGTTTTTTATCATGTAAAATCCGTAAGGTTGCCTTTAGTGCGACTTGCATTAAACCGGCGATATCAAAGAATTGTTCGTAGTAGTCGGCATATTTCATGCCTTTGCCATCGCGACTAAATCCGGTTTGTCGCAGCACTAATTGATTTCGACATAAGGCTTTAATTTTGTTTACGACTCGGTTGGGTAAGTTTTCCCTGGAAATGGGGGGAGCATCTCGACGAGCGAGGTAAATTACGCCTGTGGGAAGGTAGAGTAAGGGTTTGTAATAGTTGCCCTCTCCCACGGGAGATGTGTTGCCCTCTCCCCCAACCCCCTCTCCCACGGGAGAGGGGGCATTTAGAGCTGCGTTGCCTTCTCCGTCAACTCCCACGGGAGAGGGGGCATTTAGAGCTGTGTGGGCTTCCATTAAGGCGTTGTTGACAACATTGGTTAGCACGCCTCGGTTTTCAGAAATGCTGTGATAAGTAAATTTTAGTTGTCCATCGCTGAGGTTATGAATGAGTTGTTGTAGGCGCGGAGTTTCTGCATCTTGGGGATGTTTGATGATGGAGGAAAGGGAGTCGGCTAAACAGGCAAGCTCGGCTAGGCAAATGAGAGTGCGATCGCGTAAAGTCGGATTAAGTCCAAATTCGGAAAAATTCCAGTTTGTTCCCCATCGTCTCTGAGCGTTGTAGGCAACACAGAGTAAATCATCAATATAGTCTTGATAACCCTGGGAATTTTCGGGATCTAAAAACCGATCTAATCCCAATTGGATGATTTTATCGGCAATAATCTGGCGATGTTCTTCTTTCTCCAGATCCCGGCAGTCTCCTGGCACATCGGCAAATTTCTCAAAGTCATGGAGAATAAAGCCAGCAATGAGTAAGCGGCGCTCTGGCTCGTCAATTTCCCGGCGCACGGTGGTATTCAGTTTTTGCAGTTCTCGTTCTACTAAGTTTGCGGGGAATAAGCCGTTGAGTAGATGGGTGTTTAAGGATTGATCGGCAGCATTGCGGCGATTATACCCTTCTTCGCGCTCTTCATCTAGGCGATCGAAATATTTCCCCCCTTTAGCCGTTACGCCAATCGTATATTT
The DNA here is from genome assembly GCF_030068505.1 of Roseofilum capinflatum BLCC-M114. Classification (NCBI taxonomy): domain Bacteria; kingdom Bacillati; phylum Cyanobacteriota; class Cyanophyceae; order Desertifilales; family Desertifilaceae; genus Roseofilum; species Roseofilum capinflatum. The sequence goes on along the minus strand of NZ_JAQOSO010000020.1, from coordinate 12,072 downwards.
GAGTAAATTGGGAAGCACATACTCGGCAAAATCAGCCATAATGCGATCGCCTGGATTTTCGGCTGAAATGGCTTGTTTGAGTAGCTTCAGCGTCAGCAGTTCGGCAGGGGGTGAGGCTGTTTCGCGAGTCGTTTTGTCTAAACTGAGATCGATTTCTTCTGATTCCCATCCCTCTTCTAGATCTTCGTCTATTTCTAGATTTTCCTCTATTTCTGGATTAGGGAGCGTATCAAATAAGGAAAGTTGATGTGTTTCAGATTCAGATTTCCGTTTTTTAGCCATGATCGTCCTCTAGGGTATCTAAATATTGGATCAGTTGTCTTTGATACTTGGGATATTCCTGTAGAGCGAGTTGAATACACTCGTGGATTTTTACCGGATCGATTTCATCGTACATATGGACTAATCGATTTCTTAAGCTACCGGATGGTGCTAATATTTTCGCCAATTCTGGAGTAAGAATACCGCAGCGACTCATTTCCTCAAATGTATCAAAATTCTTCTCTGGTTGGGGTATATTGAGAGTCTTCAACAAATAGCGATTAACATCGATCGCGACTTGAAAGGAAAGCTGTAATAATCGCTCAACAATTAATTGAGTATTGGAATCAGCAAGATAGTCTGTGAACGAGATGGCACAAAAAGGCTCTAGTCGATTAAGGTAATCATCCAGAAAATCCAGCTTCCTTAAAACAATATTAGGATCGACTTCAGTCATACTCCTTTCCTCTGTAAAGAACGTTCTAGTTTTTGCCGAAGATCACGACGCATTTGTTTTAATTCTGTATCACTCATCAGATAATTACGCTGGAAGTTTTCAAACTCTCCTGGTGTTTGCTCATAGATGACTTTTCCATCTCGTGCCACATAATGAGCAATTAAGCGAGAACAGTGATTGAGTTCGACAATATCCATATTATCGTCATTTAATCCAAAGATTTCTCCGAGAATGTGAAAGGCTTCTAACCATCTCCAGGCATTTTGTTTTAGGATGGGTTCTCTGAGTTCTTCATCATAGAGTACGGCAAAATCCCAATCACTATTTTCTTGATTGTCTCCCCTAGCGCGAGAACCAAACAAAACCAGCATTTTAAGATAGGGCATTTTAGCTAGTATTTGTTGGGAACTTTCATGAAGACTTTGGAGAGAACTTTGTATTTCTGCATCCATATCTTAATCTCTACTAAAATCAAATTTCAATATTTTTTCCATGCTGGGACAGATCCTCAGCCAATAAAGCTAAGAATCTATCCACAAATGAACATTTGAGTTTGCAAGTATTCTGCGCTATCTAAATTAGGGTGATTTTATCCCTTCTTAGAGTAAGCCTACTTGCCTTGAACAAACTGAACAAACTCATGAACTGCCGCTTGAACTTCCGGAGACTGGATGTCATTTCTCTGAAGTTGTACTTCAAACAAACTCACAGCTTCTTCAATCAGTTTGAACCCTTCCCTATTTTTTCCGCGAGTCTTCTTCTTGTATTCTAAGAATGGCTGCCGACAATAAGGAATAAATAATCGAGGTTGCTCAGACTCTTGTGCTTTCTTCATGTGAAGATGCTCCATAGTGAGGTCTATAGGTGAAGAAGTTCAACCCTTGCTATAAGACAACTTGCAAGGTTAGTCCTCTGGTTTAGAGGACTACTGTATAGCTGACCCAACTGTCCTGACAGATTGAATTGGAATCGACCTCTTTCTACAAACCGTCCATCTCGAAAGGATTTGCAGTATTCGTGCCAGATTAACACCCATCTGAGGAGAGCGAGGATTGTAGCTTTATCTACCTGTTCGCGTTCGTTTCCCATAGATTGGTTGAACGTCTTCACCCTACATCTTGAGTATAGATGTTTTTTTGCTAAGTGTCTATCACGTTTGACAATGCATTGACCATTTTTTGGGGACACTCTTGCCATTGTATCGGCTTTTCCCCTAAGATCTACACTGGGATGGACAATGCTTAAGTGCAAATACTTATTTACACTTAAGTAGTATAAATACCTATTAGGGATTGAAAAAATGCCTTGTCTACGTGCTGGCGATCGTTTCCCTCCCCCTACTCTTCCAAGTAGCCTAATCCCTATGAGGGATAAAGACTCTAAGCTATCCATAGTTCATCTCCTTTGCTCTTTAAGGTGTACGCGAGAGTATCAATCAGGAGTGCCGATTGTCCGAAGGCAATAGAATAAGGTGCGCTAGGATCGAGCAGACTATTGGCATCGCTGATGGGGTAAATCTGGAAGTGCATCGGCAAACGTAGACGCGATCGCACTTCACCCACTGGAAACCGCAACACATAACTCACCAACCCCTGACGCTTCAGACGCTGATTAATGCCATCGATCCAAGGATTTTCGGGTTGCCAAACTTCCAAACCCACCAATACCTGAACCTTCCATGCATCTGCCACGGGTTGCAGATCTCCGGGATAAGTAAACCGCCAATTAAGGCGCTCTTCTCGATAAGCGTGCAGTTTCATAAATCCCAAGCAATGGCGAAATTGTCCTTTGGGAATCACGGTATTGAGGCGATCGCCCGTTTCCCGAAGCAAATACATAAACGCCTTCTCCGTCATCACCTCCACCTCCAAGTTTGCCAAAATACCCGGTAACTCATAGGTTTTGAACCGATCTGCCTCATGAGCTTCTGTGAGATCGTATAAACCATATTGCAAGCTACTCGAACCCCGGAAACTTGCCGCATCTTCTAAAATCGGATTACCTGTTGTATTGCCGGATAACTCTTGCCATTCTTTTTCCCATCGTTTGCTCACACCAAACATGGTTTTCAGTCGTGCCTTAAAAATCCTTTCGGCTGTCGTTTCAAACACTTCCGCACTATCCTTGTAAACCGATCGAATCGTCTTATGCTTCAATTTGCTGCACAAAACCATCGACTGCACCGCACCCCACCGAGCATAGTAACCGCGAAAGTCATTGATTTGGCGATAGTTGTCAGTAATCTGCTGGTGGAAAAAGGGGCGATCGCAACACATTCCAGTTTCTAGCGGTGCAGTTTCTCCACTAAACAGTCGTTCTACCAGAAACTGGGGAACCAAAGCATAAGCCGTAAAGCCATCAAACCGGATAGAGTTTCCATCTTTGTCATAACCTTCATGCCGTCCCAAACGTCCCAAGCGCTGGATAAAATTACCCCCATCTGCGGCTTCAAAGAATAGGAAATTAATCTTAAAGTCAACCCCCACATCAATGGTACTGGTTCCAATCACCAGATCCGCCGAGAGAGACTGAGATTTCACTTCTTTTCCCGATAATCCCGTATTTTCGCCCACCTCGAAGCCATAGGGAGAGAGTAAGGTTTTGAAAAATGGAGTCAGTCGCTTAACTGCGGCAATGGAATTGAGGATAATCGCCCCTTTAGATCCTGGTTTATCTTGAAATTGCCGTAGAATTAACTCCCTATTCTCTTTTAACCAAGTTTCTGAAGAATTGCCCGATGATTCCAACGGGATAAAGTTCAGCAATATTTCTCCCGTAACTCTGCGCCATCCTTCTCCTGATAGAGCTTGGGCTTGCTCTGGAGTATCGGGAAATTGATACTTGTTCTCGGCGATCGGATTGATTTCACAACAGCGAAATTCAGCCTGTTCTAAACGCTCTTTCAGTTCTTTATTGGGTGTGGCTGAAAGAAATAAAAACTTTTTGCGACGATTCGTACAACGAATTAAAAGTAAGGTATTAATGACGCTGGCAATTTGGGGAGCGGCAAAGACATGGAATTCATCAAAGATAAATAAGTCAAAGTTTTTATCGAGTCTTTGCCATAATTGATCGGGACTATCTTTTGGGGTGAGATATGCGCCTCGATGGAGATAGTGAAAGATATCTGGGTTGGTTAAAATAATATCAGATTGCCCGATGCGGGTGGCGATCGCCCCAGCTTTCTTCAAACCCTCTTCTTCAGCATAAATCTCCAAATCTGCCCCGCTCAACCGTACCACACGCGGATCGTTGCGCGGTTGGAACGTGGCGATATAGTCTTGAACCTGCTTCTCTTGATCTCGTGCTAATTCATTAGTCGGGTAAAGGGCGATACAATATTCTTTACTTTGCAAACTGGATAAATAGGCGGCTAAACTCTTACCATCTCCCGTCATTGCCGTATTAAACACCACATTAATATCGGGATTTTGTAGGGCTTTCCACGTCTCCAACTGATGCCAAGATAATCGCCAATTTTCCGGTAGTTTAATCTTGTCGCTTGATTCCGTTGCGGGACAAGAATAAACGGATTTTAGGGTAATGGAATACTCATTCATTATTGTCTTCCTACTTAATTAGCCGATATTCGTACTGATTCTTTTCCACATAGCGCTTATCGAACTGATACCCCCGTTTCTTCAAGCTATGCATGGTGGCTGAGAAGCGATGACTGATTCTGTCTACCAGTTCCTGGGTGGAGTGCCAGTTGCCGTCAGACATTAGATGCAAGAGGCGATCGCCTAACGTTTCCTTGATTTCCATATTTTTGTGTCCGTAACTGCTTGATATCTTTCATAATAGTTCTGAAAATAGAGAAAATCAAGAATTACACAGAAAAAGTGTACGGACAAATATGAGTCGTAAAGGACAATCGATCACCCTATCCGTATCCGAACGAGACAAAGCCCATTTAGAGCAACTGGCTGAAGAATTCGGCATGACATGGGGAGAAAAGCCGAATATCTCCAAATTAATTACGGCGATCGCCCGCAAACAGCTCTCTATCGCTCCCAACAACGACTGGTTACCGGAGCGGATCGAACTGCTCAACCGGGTGAGAAATCTACTGGTTGATTACGGAAAACTGCCAGAAGCCAAAGAAATCGCCAAAATATTAGGCGATCGCGGCGAACTCTCCATCCCCCTCAGACAAGAAATCGAAACCTTTCTCAATACACCGATTCCCCCATGGAGGCAACAAATTGAAACCTTCATCCACCGTCAACAACCCTTTCGTCTCTCCTACCGAGATGCCGCCGATCGCCTGTTTCATTACACAGTTCTTTATGCTCGCATTATCCCCATTGAAAAACGAGAATATCTGCTCTGTCGTTGCCAAGAAACTGAAGGGAATCACGATATCAAAGAACTCTGCCACAATTGGAGCCTACTGCTAGAGCGCATCCAAGAAGCAGCCGTTGTTTCTGTCAATCAAAAATGGCAATCCGACTTAGAATACATCACCGTAGAATTGCGCCTATCTGGAGGATTAGCCTTTGGATACCGCAGCAAACCCGGCGATCGCTCCGTTGGCAACCTCGAAGGCGATCCACCTACTCGACAAGTAATACGGCAAATCTATAGTAGCTTCTGGTTCATGCGCGATATTCGCCCCTATGGGAAAAACTGTGAGATTATTGCACCGCAGAATCTGCGCGATCGCTATATTGAAGAACTGAAAGCGCAATGTCAGCAATATGACATCGCTATTGCTGAAACTGATAGGTGATAAATCCCCTTAGTTCTACCCCTTTATCCTTTCTCTTTGCGCTATAGTGAGGCTGTTCTCAATCGAGACCGATCTTAATAATAATGGAATACCAACTTAAGCAACTCGGCCCCAATGACCTGGAACTGATGCATAGTCTTCTCGATTGCTTTGCAGAAGAATTTAACCAAAGAGAATTCTATCAGAGCAATAGGCCAGATAATCTGTATATGCGGGATGTATTAAGCAGCGATACATTCATTGCTGTAGTTGCCTGTGTTGGCAACAAAGTAATCGGAGGTTTAACGGCTTATGAATTAAAAAAAATCGAACAAAAACGGAGTGAAATACATCTCTATGAATTAGCGGTTGCTGAACCCTATCGCAGAAAGGGTATCGCTACATCACTCATAGAGAAAGTGAAGTTAATTGGTCAATCTCGTGGAGCTTGGCTGGTTTTCGTGCAAGCCGAGTATGTAGATAAACCGGCTGTCAATCTCTATACAAAACTTGGAAGGAAACAAGAAATTTTGCATTTTGATTTGCCCTTAGAAAAGTAGTATAGCCTTTCTCGAATAGATGAGACAACTATCGTAGGGTGGGTAGGAGAAGGCCACAGATCATTCAAATCCTACCAGTAGACCCTGCCCACCTTACTGGTATAGTTGAATTGATTGTGCGATTTGTTTGCATGGAAAGTCTTGGGTAAAACCCAAAACGTACATCCAGTGGGACTAATAGTCCCATAACTCAGAGATGGTTCTCAATCGGTGAGAGCGTCTGGACTCCACTTCCAATTAAGGAAGTAGACGAGATGACAATATCCCCAGTTCTGAGACTCATGATCAAAGGATTGAAGCGGGATATAAAGGGGAGACCGACACCAGCCAAGGCGTTAAGAATCTCCTCAAGTCAACTAGCAATGGTGAGTGAAAGCGAACTACCGGCTTGAACCCTCATAACGACTAAGCAGTAAAATTGGCTGATACACTGCATCCAAAAGGATAAAGGGAAAGGTAGGCGGATAATCGACCGACCTACAAAGGAGTCCCAAAAGTACCTTGGGGGAGAGGTAGCACCTAAAGTTAGATCGCCCCATCTCTGGGAACAAGGTAACCCCATAGATTCTCCCATTAATGGGTAGTGACAAATGTAAGCGCAAGGTCTATGGGGGCAGGATTCAGTTAGAAGCCAATGCCTGCTTGTAATGAGCCGGATATGCTGACGAACTGAAGCAGGTGCTGGCAGTTTTCGTGGGAATTAATCCTAACACGCCCATAGCGAGCCAATTAACCATCATGCCTACAGTGGTGAAATGTCGAGTCTGTAACTGCCCAGACGAAAGGGGAATGCTATACCTCGAACGACAAGTTAACCATCAAGGCGGTGAAGGTTAAGACTACGACCAGGGATCAAAAGGGACGAACCTCAAGAAACTTAGTCGAGGGGGAATTAAGAGTATTATCTTAAGGATACCAAGATGCCAATGACAATGGTCACACCTGCTAGGAGCCGTGTGAGGTGAAAGTCTCAAGCACGGTTTTGAATGGGAGGGGGAGATGGTGACATCTCTCTCGACCCCTAACAACAGTGAGACACCACAATCTATCTACAACGCCCCTACAACCGGAGTCTCATCGCTATTTGAAATGACTATAATGATGACCGATATATGGCAGGAGCGCCGGGGTTAGGGGTAAAAATTACTGAGATCAAATTCTGAACTCTTTACACCGAATCATCCAGCAACAGACAAACGTCACCAGCAACCAAACCGCAGCACACCCGAAGCCAACACCCGGAGGAGCCGGAATCATGGGCGGGGTGTGACTCGGAACACTCACCCATTGCTGAATATGGGGGTCAACAAAATTGGTTCCCAGGTTTTCCAGAGCTTCCCGTTGTCGATTTTTAGCCAGTTGTTCGGGATTAATAAAGAAATTTTTAGGTTGGCTTTCCATTGCGTTCTTCTCCTGATTTTTCAACGTTTTTTTGGCGCTGAAATCACGGTAGGAGAAGCCAAATAGGAATAAAATTAGGCAGAAATAGGATTCAAATAGGATTTTTCTATTTAGATTTTTAGGTTGGGTTGAACAGAGTGAAAACCAACGCAGTAGTTCTTGTTAATTGACTGGTGAGTTGCCCAGATCTTGCCCTCATCCCCCAGCCCCCTTCTCCCACAGGAGAAGGGGGTAAAGTCAAGAATCCCGTGGGAGAGGGATTTAGGGAGAGGGCAACAACTTCGTTAATGAATTGAAAAATCTATAGCAAACCTAAATGAGTTATGTAATGGCTGCCCCTCATCCCCCAGCCCCCTTCTCCCGCAGGAGAAGGGGGTAAAGTCAAGAATCCCGTGGGAGAGGGATTTAGGGAGAGGGCAACAACTTCGTTAATGAATTGAAAAATCTATAGCAAACCTAAATGAGTTATGTAATGGCTGCCCCTCATCCCCCAGCCCCCTTCTCCCGCAGGAGAAGGGGGTAAAGTCAAGAATCCCGTGGGAGAGGGATTTAGGGAGAGGGCAACAACTTCGTTAATGAATTGAAAAATCTATATAATGGAGAAAACTCAACTGTTGGGAAAATGAACAGGGAACGTCAACAGCAGTTTCTTGAATATCTCGGAGACCAGTACAAGTTTTATCTGGATACTCGTGAGGCATTTTTAGTTCGCTTCGATCCAGCGAATGCGGATAAGCGCCATAATGAATTGAGGTTCTCTTGGGTAAACGAGTTAACACGCCCTGAAGCCAAGATCCAATATGAGTTAAAAAAAATTTGTAAAGCTTTCAATGAAAATGGCTGTAATATTATCAGCAAGCATGGACGCGCTCAAGGAGGTGAAAGTCCTTGGGAGAAAGCCTATAACTGGTTATGGACGGTCAAGTTTCCGGAATGGGAAAAAGACAATGAACCCCCTGAAGAGGGAATCAACTGGAAAGACCTCTGTACCCGCGCCTTCTGGGAGGAGAAAACCCGGCGCAAGCGTGCCACGGAGAAGGGTCACGAGGTGCAGGTTTATGTGCCCTTGGGATTGGTGAAGCGCCAGCAGCAACCGCGACGAGATGTGCAACAACAGAAGACAGGAGAAGAAGTTCTAGCAGAGGAAGCACCCAAAGCAGAAGAGGGGATGCAGCAGTATCAACTGACGGAAAAGGAGATCGAAGAGCGCTACGAATACGAGAAATTTTTAGCGAAAGTTATCGGTAATGCGGGGAAAAATTTGGCGATTATTGGGGAGCCGGGTGCGGGAAAAACGACCTGGTTAGACCAGATTGGGCAGGAGTTGATTAAGACAGAACGTTATCCGATTTGGATACCCTTGGCGCGATTGCAGGGGATGACGCTGGAGGCGTTTTTACTGGAGAAATGGTTAAAGGAAAATTTGCAAGTTTTGCAGCCGACAGGGGAACAGAAGCAGGAGTTTATTGAGTGGTTTAAGACAGAGAAGGTGTGGGTATTGTTGGATGGTGCAGATGAAATGTCTGCGGCTAATCCGGTGGTGGAGATTCGCGAGTCGTTGACGGGATGGGTGAAGCAAGCGCGGGTGGTGTTGAGTTGTCGGTTGAATGTCTGGGAAAGTAATCTGACGACATTACAGGGTTTTGAAACCTATCGCACGTTATGTTTTGAACGGGAGCAGGTGGAGAAGTTTATCACCGATTGGTTTGAGCGGGAGGAGGAACCGGAGTTAGGGAAACAGTTGGCGCAGAGGTTGCAGGAAGCAGAAAGTGCCCGGATTTTGGATTTGGTGAGGAATCCGTTGCGCTTGTCTTTGTTGTGTCAGAGTTGGCGATTGAATCCGGGGGAGATTCCGGAAACGAAGGCAGATTTATATGAGAAGTTTTGCCGCAATATTTATGCTTGGAAACAGGATCGGTTTCCGACGACGTTTGTGCAGCAACAACAGTTAAATCAACAGTTGGCAGAGTTGGCGCTCCGGGGGATGAGCGAGAATGTGCCGTTGCTCGAATCGTTGGTGCATCAGGTGTTGGGGGAATGGGTGGAGTTAGCGAAAAATGTGGGATGGTTGAATGTGGTTTATCGGGATACTCGCACCGATGAGCCGGTTTATGCCTTTTTCCATTTGACGTTTCAGGAGTATTTTGCCGCTTGTGCTGTGGCAGATGGGCACTTTTTCCTCCCGTCGGATCATTCGCCAGAACAGCCTTCGAGCCAACCCTATCGGATCTTTGAATCTCGTTGGCGCGAGGTCATTTTATTGTGGTTGGGGCGTAAGGATGTGGAGGATGAGAAGAAGGAGGAGTTTATTAAGGCGTTGGTGAATTTTGAGGATGGGTGTTACCAGTTGTATTGGTATCGTGCTTACTTTTTAGCTGCCGTTGGAATCAGTGAATTTAAAACTTGCTATTTGAAAGACAACATTTTATCAAAAGTTATACATTTTGCATTTGGTGCTTTCAATCCTGAAATCAAGCATTGGCAAGCCTTTTATGAAGAAATCAGAGAAAGTTCTAGAAAAACATTAATGACAACAGATAAAAGGTATATAAGTCATAAACTCATAGATCTAATTCAATCTAATGATCTTCCAGATGACATACAGTTAGAGGTTGCTGAAAACTTAGCGCAAATATCTCCATATGATTCTTATGCTGTTTCTTTTTTTATCAAAAAAATTGAAGATAAAGATTTTGAACATCTTCCTTTTCAAAAAATCGATACTCTTGAAAAGATTGGAAGTAACAACCAGGAAGTAATTACCTGCCTGATCCATCTCATAGACAAATGTGTTAATTCAGATAGATTGAACACAATCTTTAGAATTATAGAGAAAATTGCGAATCAAAATATACAAGTTATAGATCATTGTATGACTATACTAAAAACAACTCAATATGATTATAGACGTTGGACTATAATGTTAGGCTTGGCTGATATAGGACAAGGAAATAAGAAACTCATTACTGAATTACTAGATCTAGTGCAGCAAACGCAAAATGAAACAACTCGCCAAACAGTTATTGCTTGTTTGGGCAAAGTGGCTATACAAAATAAAATAGCCATCGCTAGAATAGTTGATATTCTCAAAACCACTTCACAAGAGAAGACTCGCCACTATGCAATATCTAGTTTGGGAAATATGGCAAAAGGACATACTGATGCAATAGAAGTCTTAAGTCAATTAACTAAAAGTAACCAAAATCCTGATACTTGTAGGCGTGCAGCTTTTAGTTTAGGTCTGATTGATCCTGGCAATTCTGATGCAATTTCTAAATTAATGCAAATCATGGAAACAGTTCAAGATGAGGATTCTCGTTTACAGGTGGCTTATAACTTAGGCAAGCTTGATCCTAGAAATACCCAGGCAATCATTTCATTGGAAAATCTAATACACACAACAACAGAAGATGAAATTTGCCGGAAAGCCTGTGAAAGGCTACAATTAATAGATCCTGGAAACCCCGCAGTAATTGAAGGTTTAATCAAAATACTCAAGACCACAACTATTCCCCATATTAGCGATCAACCGGTTTTTGATAGTTTAGGTAGAATAGCTAAAAATGATAGTAAAGCAATCCGCGCAATTATTGAATATCTTGCCAACCCACATATGTTCTCTAGTTTTAGAGTGGCAATGGAAAGTTTATGTAAAATAACTCTAGGAAATGAATATGTGCTATCTAGTATTCTTCAACTCCTAGAAATTCATAAAGATAGTATTTATTATCATGAAGTAATTCAGTGGCTAGGGAAATTGGGACAAGGAAATACCGATGTTATTCAGGCTTTGCTGAAAATCATAGAAACTTCTACTGATCATATAAGTGTTCACTATGCAGCTAAGAGTCTAGGCGATATTCTCACTACCCATAAACAACGGCAAGAAATAATTTTTGCTCTCCAACCTCACCTGAGCGATGAAACCTACGAAAACAACTTTGACCTCTTCAAAAAATGCTACGAACTCCTCTGGAACATTGCCCAAGACCTCCCCTACCCCGACTTCTACCGCGCTTGGCATCATCTCGACACTGCCCCCCATCCGGAAGTCGCAGACCAAACCCCGGTAGGCAAAACCGCCCTCACGGACACCCTCAACGCCCAACTCCTCGACCTCCCCAACCAACTGCACCCCACCCCCCACACCACTCCCGTCTGTGTGGATATCCAACACTTAACCAAAATTACCGATGAGGATAAACTCGCCAAAGCCTTGAGTAACCGCATCTTTAAGCAGCTCTTCCCTGGGCAAACCCTGCCGAAAATTAGCGACTGTTGCGACCTGGAAACGGAACTCATCAACGCCCAACCCCGCCCCCACATTGCCCTAATTCTGCACAACGGCGACCCCCAAGAGTCCCTCCTGCATCTGTGCCAGTTCCTCGCTCCCACCGTCTCCATTGCCTGCATTACCCATACTCCCCTCGATGCTCCCCTGCGCGGCTTCCCCCCAGATCAGGAGAACTTGGTCTCGGCGCTGCAATCTTGGCTGGAATCAATTAAAAATTAAAAATTAAAAATTAAAAATTAATAATGAACAATGAACAATTACAGCAGTTTTCGATGTTATGCGGTACGTTTTGATCCCCCTAAATCCCCCTTAAAAAGGGGGACTTTCTTATTCCCCCCTTTTTAAGCAGGGGGTTTTCAAAGTCCGGGGCAATCTTTAAAAGAAAAGT
>NZ_JAQOSO010000019.1 GCF_030068505.1 Roseofilum capinflatum BLCC-M114 | reverse complement strand
GGGCAGGGGGATGAGGGGCAGCCATTACACAACTCATTTAGGTTTGCTATATACCAGGAAAAGATTCAACGGTCTTGATTTTCACATCCGGGAAACTCGTTACATATTTAATCTTAAAATCCGGAAAATGCTCGACCTGCTTCCATTTTCCACAAGCATCGGGAAAATGGTCAACCCATTTAACGTTTAGATCCGGGAATGACTCAACCACCTGCACCTGAATATCGGGAAAATGCTCCACCACTTGCACATTTCCATAGAGCTGAATGCCGTTAAAACTGCAATTTTCGGAATTAATTCCATCCTCTGTTTTTCCCGGCAGAGCTGCTAAAATGATAGCCAGAAAAAGACTCAGACTGAAAAGCGCTATTTGTGGGAGCGATCGCCGCATGATTTGACCTCTTTTCATTTCACCCAATTATGCTATAATATACTGCTATCCAATCAGTGTTTCAAAACCGTGTCTAGACCGATCGCTGTAGACTTATTTGCCGGTGCAGGAGGGATGACCCTAGGTTTTGAGCAAGCGGGGTTTGATGTTTTGGCATCCGTAGAAATAGACCCCATTCACTGCGGCGTTCATCACTATAATTTCCCCCATTGGACGACTCTTTGTGCTGATATCTCCCAAATTACCGCCGCAGAAATCCGAGAACAATCAGCCATTGGCAAGAAACCCATTGATGTAGTTTTTGGTGGCCCTCCCTGTCAAGGATTCTCGGTAATTGGTAAACGCGCTTTAGACGATCCGCGCAATACCCTAGTTTATCATTTTATCCGCCTTGTTCAGCAACTGCAACCCAAGTTTTTTGTGATTGAAAATGTTAAAGGCATGGCCATGGGAGAGCATCGTTTATTTATCCAAGAAATTATTGAAAAGTTTGCCTACCATGGTTATAAAGTGGATCGCAACTACAAAATCCTCAACGCTCGTGACTATGGCGTACCTCAAAACCGAGAACGACTCTTTTTACTGGGATGTCATCAAGAGTTGTGCCTTCCCCAGTATCCCCAACCCTTAACCCACTTCACTTCAACTCAGATCAGTAACCCTGAACCCTACTTCGATCCCCATCCCACCGTTAAAGATGCCATTGAAGGACTACCTAAAATTTATCGATATCCAGAACTCGACAGCCAAGATTGGGTCATAGCTCCATTTAGAAATCATAGTCATTATGGTAAAATTTTACATGGAGTATTGAAATTAGTGGATGATTATTCTTATCCTCGAAAGTATGATAAAACCCTGTTGACTTCCAGCTTAAAAACTCGTCATACCCCTGAATCCATCGAGAGATTTAAGGCAACAAAACCGGGAAAAGTGGAACCGATTAGTCGATTTTTGAGGCTCGATCCCAAGGGACTCTGCAATACTTTAAGAGCAGGGACACCCGGCGATCGCGGTGCGTACACTTCTCCCCGTCCCATCCATCCCTTTGAACCGAGATGTATCACCGTTCGCGAAGCTGCCAGGCTCCATTCTTATCCCGACTGGTTTCGGTTTCATCGCACAAAATGGCACGGGTTTCGCCAAGTGGGAAATTCAGTTCCCCCATTTTTAGCCAAAGCCGTCGCTGCTGAAATTGGCAAAGCGTTAGGCTATGCTCCCGTGCGTCCCCGTAAAACGATTCAACTCGATCGCGAAGCGACTCCACAGGAGTATCACACCGATTTATTAGAATGGGATAGCACCACGGCCGCCCGTTATTATAGAGTACAGTAACCCACGTAGTAAAGGCGATCGCCCGATGACAGGCGAGTTAGAGGAGAAGATTAGAACTTATATTGGGCGATTTGCTGTTGCAGATATTGGTTGGGTTCGGTGGGATCAAAGCGACCAAACTTGAGGTCTTCGTAGCGCAAAATGAGGGTAGGGGGGGTTTGACCCAATTGTTTACTCAATTGTCGGGCAAGTCCAGTCATAAAGACTTGATCGGCGATCGCCTCATGCTCAAAATTATTCTGAGTCAGCAGTCCCCAGCGCTGGCATTGGGTGGTCATCCAATAGGAAAAACTTTTCCATGGATAGGGGTCAAAGTCAATGCGATCGGGAATGTTGCGGCGCACTCCCAAGCCATCCTCAAAGTTGCCGGTTAATACGGCGCTAACGGTGGCAAGATTAGCATTAATGTACTCTGGGGAGGCGATCGCCTGAGCCACTTCCTGTCGATGTTGGCCTTGCCGGGCATAATTTGCACTGTCAATAATGGCTTTGTTGAGAGCGCGGAAGGTACTGGGATGCTCTTTAATCCAAGCAGACGATGCCGTGAAGGAACAGCAGGGATGACCGGGCCATAGTTCTTGAGTGAGCAAATGGATAAACCCAATGCCTTGCTCGACGGCCTGTTGATTAAAGGGTTCGGCTACAATCATGGCATCAATCGTGCCATCCTGAAGACCCCTGAGCATTTGGGGCGGCGGTAAAGTGACTAATTGTACGTCGCGATCGGGATGGAGTCCCCCCACGGCTAGGTAGTAGCGCAACAGCAGGTTGTGCATGGAATAGACGAAGGGAATGGCAATGCGAAAACCCTTGAAGTCACTGGGGCCTTTCACACTTTGCCGATGACGGGAGGCTACGGTGATCGCATTACCATTAATGTTTTCAATGCTGGCTAACTTGATGGGAGTGGGAACCGAGCCAAGACCTAAAGACATGGCGAGGGGCATGGGGGAGAGCATATGGTAGGCATCGAGTTCACCGGCGATCGCCGCCTCTTGTACCTGAGTCCAACTGTTCATTTTGATCAGTTCCACGGTTAAGCCATATTTTGCATAAAACCCTAGGGGTTGGGCCATGATGATCGGGGTGGCACAGGTAATGGGGAGAAAGGCGATTTTCAGGTGAGTTTTCTCTAGGCGGGTGGTGGGAACCTCTTCGGCAAAGGGGTCTGGAGAGTTGCCTAAGCCGGTACAGTTGGTGAGGGTGGTGACCATGGCCCCCAGGAGCAGATGTTGTAAAAACTTACGCCGGTCAAAATGAGCGGAGGGGGCAGGGGGAAGCCCACCCTCGGCGAGCAGGCGATCGCCAAAAGCTGCCCCGATCACACTCCTCATTCCCCCGGCACGGTTGAGCAGGTCTTGCCAAACCTTAAGGGATGCAGGCGATCGGGACTGGGCAAGTATCCCCTCTAACCTAGACTGAAGTTCTAAGTCCTGGCAATAGGGACAGGCGATCCCCCCGATATGACTGTGGGTGGACAAGTTCAGCATCTTATTCATGACTGATTACTCATAACTCATAACTCATATCAAGTCCGGTTAAACAGTGGTCATTGCGACCGCAGGGAAGCAATCGCCGAGTTTACTAGGATAGGCGAGATTGCTTCATTCCGCTCCGCTCCATTCGCAATGACATACTAATAGCTAGTCTAAATGAGTTGTGCAACGGGAAATGCCCTCTCCCTTTCATGTCCGAAGGAAAATCCCTCTCCCACGGGAGAGGGACTTTTCCCCGTCTCCTGCGGGAGAAGGGGGCAGGGGGATGAGGGGCAACCATTACATAACTCATTTAGGTTTGCTATATAACTAATCCAACGAACTTGATATCATTACTCAACTCAACTCATTCAAACCAAAGCTCTGAGATTATGTAAGGCACGATTGAGTTGATGCATCCCCGTGCGGAGTTGACTAACTCCCAAAGCATTATTTTCGGCTGCTTGATTAATATCATTCATCGCCGTCAAAATTTGCTCCATGGCCTGGGCTTGTTGTTTAGCATTCAGAGCCAATTCTTGGTTATTGCTCACCACATGCTGCACAGCATCGATCACCCCCCTAAAGGCTTCAGCCATTTCTTGACCGATTTCCACCCCTTCGGCCACCGTTTGAGTCCCCACTTCCGTTGCTTGGGCAGAGGTGTCAATTTCCATACGAATTTCTGTAATTAGGTCATCGATCTGCACGGCTGATTTTTTGGTCGTATCTGCCAGGGTACGAATTTCTGCCGCAACCACTGCAAACCCTTGGCCCTTTTCTCCCGCTCGTACCGCTTCAATACTAGCATTGAGGGCAAGCATATTGGTTTGGGTAGCTAATTGTCTCACCACTTGGGTAATCTTTTCGATCTCCACGGATTTAACCGTCAGTTGATCGCTATGCTGGCGAATTTCTCCCACTTTAGCTTGTAAATTGCCGAGACCGGTTAACGTGCGTTGTACCGCAGCTTGACCCTGTTCTGAGAGGATTAAGGCTTGGTTAGCTCCGATCGCCGAGTAATTGGTTTGTTCTTCGGCATTACGAAGGGAGGAGCCGAGTTGATCGAGGGTGGTGGAGGTTTCCCGCACTGCGCTGGCTTGTTGGGTGCTATTGCGTTCTTGTTCTTCCAGGGTATTGGCGATCGTTTCGGATGTAGCGGCGATCGCGCTAGTCTCTTGAATCATCTGCTGGCTAATGGCAGTAGCAATGCCTATACCCAGCCCGAAAGCAATCACAGCAGAAATTCCAGCAATGCCGAACACCAACAAGGTTAACCCTTGCAGCGCCTGTTGCTGTTTCCCTTGTTCCTCATCGAGCATCCTTTGATCGTTGGCTTCAAACCGAACCACCAAGTCCTCTAGATTTTGGGTAATGGCTTGCACCTCACCCTCTAGCCAAATTTGCTCAACTTTCTGGGGTTTGCCCAATTGTAGATAGGAAATCAAGCGCCGATACAACTCATTCATGCGATCGCCCACTTCAATAATTTCATTCAGCGTCTGTTGCTGTTGCGGGTCTTGAATCAAGGCGCGAATAATCTCAGATTGGTTGTAGAATTGGGTATCCCAATATTCATAGCGCTCTAACTCATCAGCTCTTTGTCCGAGCAAATAACCCCGGCCGGCTTTTTCCAGTTCCGCAATACTAAAGGCCAGATCTTGCACCTCATCAATATTTTTGTGCAAAACCGTAACTCTTTTGGATCGTTCCTGCACCACTCTCACCCCCTGAACATAAACCAAAATTGCCGTCAACACTGATAAAACCACCGGAATAGAATAGCCCAGCAAAATTGAATTTCGTAGCTTAAACTGTTTGAGCAACTCGGTCGTTTGCAGAGGAGTTTCTATCATAGAACAATTCTCTTTTCAGGTTAGAACAGTTTGGTTTGCAGATCTATAGCAATTCTAAATGAGTTATAAATCATTGCCCCTCATCCCCCTACCCCCTTCTCCCACAGGCGCTGTCCTGAGCGAAGTCGAAGGGAGAAGGGGAAAAGTCCCTCTCCCGTGGGAGAGGGATTTTCCGCAAAGCGGACATGAAAGGGAGAGGGCTTTTTCTATTTCACAACTCAAATGGACTTGCTATAGGTTAAGTTTAGGTCATAATAGCTCCCCCCATTAACTGTTCATAGCGCCGTTGCAATTCTTGATTAATGAAGGGATAATTTCCCAACTCTGGATCTTCAGCAATCAAAGTTTCCGCCGCTTCCCGTGCCAACATCAGAATATCCTGATCTTGGACTAAACTGGCTAGAGCAAAATCCGGTAAACCCGATTGACGAGTACCTAAAACCTCCCCAGGGCCGCGAAATTGTAAGTCCATCTCCGCAATAAAAAAGCCATCCTGAGACTGTTCTAAAACATTTAACCGTTGGCGAGCATCAGGATTATTAGAATTCGTTAACAATATACAATAGGATTTATGGGAACCTCGCCCCACTCGTCCCCGCAGTTGATGCAGTTGGGAAAGGCCAAATCGTTCCGCATTTTCGATTAGCATCACCGTAGCATTGGGGACATCAACCCCCACTTCAATCACCGTTGTCGAGACCATAATTTGCACCTCATTGTCTCGAAACGCGGTCAACACTTCATCCTTATCCGCCGCACTCATGCGACCATGGAGTAAACCCACTTGAAATTCAGGAAAAATGGTTTCCGAGAGGTTTTTATGTTCGGCGATCGCGGCTTTAGCATTCAGTTTATCAGACTCCTCAATTAACGGAAACACCACATACGCCTGTCGCCCTTGGGCAATTTCTCGGCGCATCAGTTCATAAACTTTTTTGCGTTCTTTATGGGTTGAAGCCAGGGTTTCTATGGCTTGTCGTCCGGGGGGAAGTTCATCAATTTGACTGACATCTAAATCTCCATGCATGGTTAACGTTAAGGTTCTCGGAATGGGGGTTGCCGTTAAACTTAAAACATGGGGAGATTCTCCTTTTTGCTGCAAGAGTGCCCGTTGTTCTACCCCAAAGCGGTGCTGTTCATCAATCACCACTAAGCCTAAACGATGGAAGTTTACCCCGTCTTGAATCAGGGCATGGGTTCCCACCAGTAAAGGCAATTCTCCCGTTTCTAAATGGGCGTGAATTTCGCGGCGCTTCTTCACTTTCGTGGAACCGGTGAGCAGTTCCACCGGTAAATGGAGACGGTTAAACCAGGTGACTAATTTGCGGTAATGTTGCTCGGCTAACACTTCCGTAGGAGCCATGAGCGCGGCTTGATATCCGGACTGAATTGCCGCTAGAATCGCCATTACCGCGACGATGGTTTTGCCGGAACCCACATCCCCCTGCACTAAACGATTCATGGCAGTGGGCGATCGCAGATCGCTTAAAATTTCATTCACCACCCGTTCCTGTGCCCCCGTTAGGGCAAACGGCAACTCCTGATAGAACTGATCCATTAATTTGCCCGTCGGCATTAAGGGAATCGCTTTCTGATTTTTCTTCTGTTTATGTCTGCGCTGAAGAAAGCCTACTTGCAAATAGAAAAATTCATCAAAAATCAGTCGCCGTCTGGCTTGCTCTAGATTATCTTGATCGTCAGGAAAATGAATTTGAGTAATTGCTTGAGAGAGTCCCACTAAATTATAGGGCGCTAAAATGGGTTCAGGGACTGGATCGATTAATTGCTTGGCAGTCGGTAAAACTCGCCAAATCGCTTTACGAACCGTATCGGCTGTCACCCCTTCCGTTAAGGGATAAATGGGCACAATTTGACCCACAATCAGAGAATCCAATTCTCCGGAAGATTCTAAAACCTCTAATTCGGGTTTATCTAACGTCAGTCCATATTTATTCTTCTTCACCAAACCCGAAGCCGCCACAATCGAGCCAACCGGATAATTGCGTTTCTGGCTTTCTTGCCATCCCCTCTGAGTAAAATAGCCTCCGGCAAAAAAGCGGGAGATTTTTAATTGTCCTGTGGCATCTTTGAGGACAAGTTCTAAGATGGTGAGTTTCTTATTGCGCGGAGAAGAAAAACAGTTAATGCGCTTGACTTCGCCAATTACGGTGACGGTTTCCCCTGGTTCTAAATCGGCGATAGAAACTTGTGAGGCATAATCGGCATGGTTGCGCGGATAATAAAATAGGAGATCGCGAACGGTATTTAAGTTCAGTTTGGCTAACTGTCGCGCATGATACACCGAAAATTCAGGAAGCTCCTTTAAAAGGCGATCATGCTCCGTCGTCTCTGGCAGTTTTTCGCGCACCGTTGCCGCAGGAGCAGGTTTTGGGGAAGGAATCGCTGGGGGGTTCTGAAAGCGCTTTTGGGAGTCTGAGAGAAACTTCCGCGCCTGAGCAACAAGCTGTTGGCGCTGGGCAAATGTAAACTGGGGATAGGTTTGGAATTGATCCGAGAGTTGCGTCCATTGGCGCTTTTCCCGTGGCGAAAGGGACGCGGGAGGGTTAGCAAAACTGAGGCTGAGGAACTGACTAAACCGATATTGTTTGCCTTGCAGGTCATTAAATCCGCGCTCCTGTTCTACTGTCAAGGCTTTTTGGAGTCTTTGCCAGTCGGGTTCTTGAGTCATGGTGCTGAGAAGGCAGATAGGCGAGGGTGGGGCTGTTCCCCTTGATGATAGATCATTAGGCTCTAGGGCGGAGTAGCAGATATCGTAGGGTGGGCAGGAGTAGGCAGCAATATGATTCAAACCCTGCCAGCATACCCTGCCCAAGGAACACCAGAGACCCGATCTCTTAAACTTAAAGAGAACATGAGAATGGGTCGTTTATGATGGAAGCACAACCCACCGAGGTTGCTTTAGCTGTTCTTTACCGTGAAAATCGCTATCTGATGCAACTGCGCGATCGCATTCCCAATATACTCTATCCAGGGTTTTGGGGCTTGTTTGGCGGTCATTTAGAGCCGGATGAGTCCCCAGATGAAGGTATACGACGGGAATTGCTCGAAGAAATTGGCTATTGTCCCCCAGAATTGCATAAATTCGGCTGTGATACCGATCCAGGAATTGTGCGCCATATTTATCATGGCCCGTTAACCGTGCCACTGGAGAGGCTAATTCTCGGTGAAGGGTGGGATATGGAGTTAATTACCCCAGAGCAGGTGCAGGAAGGGCAGGCGTTTTCAGTCAAAGCCAATGAAGTTCGACCTTTGGGAACCCCCCATCAACGCATTGTATTGAGTGTGATTAACGCCGGTTGGGGGTAAGGTGTTGGACTTGGCGAGCGTCTACCAGGATAGCTGAAAAGCCGCGATCGCTCAAAGACATTAAGGTAGCGGCGGCTTCTTCTTGGTTTTCACTCTGGAGCGCCAGTAAATAAGAATTTCCCTGGAAATTTACCCAATAAATAGCAGTTCTCAGAAGGATTTGTAGTTGCCGAGCCGTATCTGGTTGATTATTGGAATTAACTAACACGGCAAATCCTGAACTGAGGGAGGGTAAACCTGGGTTTGGATTCGGTTGAACTACCCTTTGACCTGAGTCGGGGTCAATCATCAGCGCTTGTAAGCCCGTATTTTCAGTAATATATTGGCTCCAACGCTGACTCACTTGGGCATTAGCGAGATGACGAATTTGGATAACCATTTCCTGATTGTATTGACAGACTTGGGCTGTTTGATTCGTGGGTAAAAGATATTCAAGCACCAGTTGCTGACTAGAGGAGTCAGGCGTTTGCACCAAAACCATATATTCCCCTGGGTTGGGTGGAGGACAGGGGAATGGGCGGGTTTGACCCCAGGCAGGGGGAGACAATAGGAAAACAGTGGACAATCCGGCGATCGCCCGGAAAACTTGAGCCAGACTAGAGTTGTGCGGGTAAAAAGGCATAGGAGTAGAATCGGTTGTTTGAGTGATTAGTTTTCCCTGTTTCTCTCCTTGCCTACACCGATTTAGTCTGACCCATAACTGGGCCTCAATAGACTTTAAGACGAAGCAACAAGGGAAGCTAAGGGATCGGGGATCGGGTCTGATGGGGCTTCAAATTCACCCGTCAGCACATATTCTAAGCGAAGTTTGAGCCAGGTTATAAATTGAGGGTCTGTTGAGATAATGGCGGCTGCCGGTTGGGGACATTTGGCTTTAGCCGCAGATAGTTCGGGCGCGTCTAGAAAAGCGGGTTCAGGAACTAACCAAAAGTCAATTTCTTTTTCTTTTTCTTGGTAATTCCGGGTTCTTTCGCGCAAGACTTCTTCTAGGGGTTCCTCTTCCATGAGGAATTTTTTGCTGGCGAGGACGTAGTGATAAGTGGTCATAGGGTTTGGTTTACGTGAACACAGAGAGTTATTTTACCGGTAAATGGTCACGATGGGGGAATTGGTAAGGGGCGATCTTTCCCATTATTAAGGGGTTGTGCCCAGGATGGCGTGTTTCATCTCCCGCACGGCTCGTTCTAGGCCGACGAGGGCAGCCCGACTAATAATGGTATGGCCGATGTTGAGTTCTTCCATGCCGGGAATGCAGGCAACGGGATAGACATTCCAGTAGGTGAGACCATGGCCAGCGTTGACTCGTAAGCCTAGGGTACGGGCTTGTTCGCAGGCTTGGGTGAGCAGGTGTAGTTGGTCGCGTTGTTCGTTTTCTTGATGAGCTTCGGCGTAGGTTCCGGTATGCAGTTCGATAAATTTGGCTTTGATATCTGCTGAGGCTTTAATCTGGTCGGGGTTGGGGTCAATAAACAGGCTGACGGGAATACCGGCATTTTGCAGGGTTTGGACGACATTGGCGAGTCGTTCTCCTCCGGCAATAATGTCTAAACCGCCTTCTGTGGTCACTTCCTCTCGACGTTCGGGAACTAGCGTGATATAGTCGGGTTGGATCTCTAAGGCGATCGCCACCATTTCCTCCGTAGCAGCCATTTCTAAGTTCAGATGAGTCCGCACCGTCTGGCGCAAGACTCTCACATCTCGGTCTTGAATATGGCGACGGTCTTCCCGCAGATGCACCGTAATCCCATCTGCGCCACCGAGTTCAGCTAACACTGCGGCCGCCACTGGATCGGGTTCTACCGTCTTCCGAGCCTGACGAATCGTGGCAATATGGTCAATATTTACACCTAATGTGGGCAATCATCTACCTCCTATACTCTGTAATCAGAATCTATAGGGTTGATTATACTCTAATTGCTTGCGCTTACTGAATTGGCTCTCGATCGAGGTACTGATTACTGAAGAAATTACTGAAGACCCATTAATTCAGGCAAAGGGGAAAGAAATGTCCCACCGGGCCAGTTCCTTGACCAATTTCTAAACTCCATTTCAGGGCTTCAGTGACATAGTGTTTCGCTTGACGCACAGAGTCTCCTATAGAATGGCCGGTGGCTAGATTGGCGGCGATCGCTGCTGAAAGAGTACATCCGGTTCCATGGGTATTACGGGTGTCGATACATTCCGTTTCCAGCACTACCATTTCTTGGTTATCAAGCAGAACATCAATTCCCCGTAATTCTCCGGTCATTCCTCCGCCTTTAATCAAAACTCCCTGCACTCCAGATTGCCATTTTAGGGTTTCAGCCGCTTCCTTCATTGCCTGTAAAGAGTTGATTTCTACACCCGTGAGCAACTGAGCTTCATAGCGGTTTGGAGTCACTATAGTGGCTTGGGGGATTAACGCCTGTTGCAGGGTCTCTACTGCTTGCCGATCGATCAGTTGGGCCCCACTGCGAGAGACCATCACCGGATCGACAACCAGGGGACGCAGTTGCAGAGTTTGCAGGCGATCGCTCACAGCCTCAATAATCTCCGCATTCAGTAACATCCCTGTTTTCAAGGCCTGAACCCCCAGATCGTCAACCACTGCATCGAGTTGAGCCACCACAGCTTTTGGAGGCAAGGCATCGACTCGGTTAACGGCCACAGTATTTTGGGCCGTGACGCAAGTGAGAGCGGACGCACCATGGACACAATGAAACGCAAACGTGCGTAAATCTGCCTGAATGCCTGCGCCTCCCCCACTATCCGATCCGGCGATCGTTAGTACAACGGGAATTTTAGACTGCATCAACTCCTCCTCCTAGTTTCTAGGGGGACGACGACGTTGGAGGAAATCAGGAATATCCAACCCTTTAGGTTGAGGACTCATAGGAGAAGGACTCGGAGAAGGAGCTGGAGCCGGAGAAGGGGTAAAGGGCGCTTGATAGGTAGTGGGATTCGATCGCTGCTGTTGTACTGTTGCCGATGAGGAAACTTCCCCCGTAAACCCGGTAGCAATCACCGTAATCCGGATTTCCCCTTGTAGTTTTTCATCAATCACCGCACCAAAGATAATATTGGCATTGGGATCGACCGCCTCGTAAATCACCTCAGCCGCCGCATTCACCTCGAATAGAGTGAGGTCACTCCCACCCGTAATATTCAGCACTACCCCTTTCGCGCCATCAATAGAAGACTCCAGCAAGGGCGACGAAATAGCGGCGATCGCCGCCTCCCTCGCCCTCGACTTACCCGAACCACCCCCAATACCCATCAAGGCCGATCCCGCATCCGCCATTACCGCTCGCACATCGGCAAAATCCACATTCACCAAGCCGGGAACCGTAATAATATCCGCAATCCCCTGCACCCCTTGACGCAGAATATCATCAGCGACCCTAAACGCTTCCTGTACCGGTGTTTGCTCAGAAATCACCGACAACAACTTATCATTGGGGATCACAATCAGCGTATCCACCCGACTTTTCAGGGCTTCAATCCCCTGTTCGGCTTGACTCATCCGCCGCCGACCTTCAAACGTAAACGGGCGAGTCACCACCCCCACCGTCAGGGCCCCGACTTCTTTCGCCACTTCTGCTACCACTGCCGAGGCTCCCGTTCCCGTGCCACCCCCCATACCAGAGGTAATAAACACCAGATCCGAACCTTCCAGAGCCGTAGCCAGTTCATCACGGGACTCTTCTGCCGCCTTTTGTCCGATCGCCGGATTGCCCCCTGCACCCAGTCCACGAGTTAACTTCTGCCCAATTTGCAATCGATTCAGGGCGGCTGAACTCACCAAGGCTTGGGCATCCGTATTAATTGACCAAAACTCTACCCCAGAGACCTCATTAATCACCATCCGGTTGACCGCATTACCGCCGCCCCCCCCGACACCAATCACCTTAATTTTGGCCACACTACTCGGTGTAATATTTTGTAATTGATCTTCATCGCTTACCATCTGTTGATGCCCTTTAGAATAAGAAGAAGAGACTCCAGCACTTTTAAATGGATTTCCTGAATCCACGGCCGTCGAAGCATTGGATTGACTATCGCGATTCGAGTTGAGGGGGACATTCCCCAGCTTCTGATTGGGAGGTGTCATGGGCAGTTGCTTTACACAGTAAATATCAATGAATGTATAGTATCAAGATGGTTAAGGATTGACACCACTAGTCAGGTTGGCACAAATGGGCCCTAGCGCTCACTCCTTATACCCGCAAACTTGGCCAAGCCAGGGACTTGGCGGATTCACCATACCACCGATGAAGCTTATCATAGCTTTTACTCATGAGTTTATATATTCAGCTTCAGGTTCTCTCATCGAGTCAAGGGGGAATCGTTACCAGAAGTTTATCAGACTTCCCTAGAAAAAACGTTAACTCTTCCCTAAATTTACCGATTCATCCTCTCATCGGTCAGAGTTCTCTCAATTTTGAGAAGGGTTGAATGGGGTTGAGGAGGACTTGATCTCAATCGAAGGAGCGTCTGGATTTCTCAGATCAATATAGTTCATTTGCCCAGGAGCGACCTGCTTATGTAGCTCTCGCATCTGATCGAGCAGTTGTACTTGTTTAGCAAAGTTGGGGGTATAGGTTCCTAGATGCACTTGGCCTAATTCTGTGGTGAGGATTAGGTTTTTAGGGTCTTCCCAGTTGAGTTTGGTAATGTGAACGGGAGACTCCTTGAGAACTCTATAGACTTGGGGCCAATGGGATTGATAATGGCTAAGTTGGCCCATAACTTTCAGGGGAGGAAGAGGAAAATCGGTCAATTGGGTGTAGTTTTCCAAGGGCATCCAGATTCCTTGTTCATCAATTAAACCCACCGTTTTATTGTGTCGAGAGGTCATGGCGATCGCCACCGGAAACCGCTCCTTCACTTCAATGTGTAATCGCAGGGGAAACAACTGACGAGTGACTCGCGCTTGCGCTACGGGGCCATTCACTTCTAAGGTTTGGGCAATTTCATGGGGTTCGAGTCGAAAGACCGATTGAGGATACTCGATCGGTAAAATCTCCCGCAAGGCTTCGGCGGTCACCAATTGATTGCCCGTAATCACTACTTGTTCGGGATCGCGGATCGCCCAGTTAGGTTGGGTGAGCAGCCATCCTCCCCCATAGGCGATCGCCCCAACAGCCACGGTTTGCCACAGGGTTTGTAGTACCTTCAACCGTTGCCTTTGGCGGAGTTGTTTGCGTCGTTCGAGTAATTCCTGTTTAGAAATCGGTTGAATAAGGGTCATTGTTGGAATAGGAAAAAGGCAAAAGGCAAAAGGCAAGAGGGAATGGGGAATGGGGGATAAGGGGTTTTACCCCTCTACCCACAGGACTCTTAACCCTCGTTGTGCTGCAACCACTCCTGATTTAAATAGTTCCCCCATTCCCTGGCCAATTGTGCATCTGTGAAGGGAATTTTCACAGGTTCCTTTTGTCCTTTCAACTGTAAGGCTAAGGTTACCGTTTTTCCTTGGGGGGGTTCATCCCTGACTATTTCCCCATCGACCCACAGTTGCAGGCTTTCCAGGTCACTTAGAGCTAAAGTTTGAGGGTTAATCACCCCGGAAACCGTGGGTTGACCCCAAGTTAGGCGATCGCCTTTTTGTCCCAACGCCGCATAAATATCATATTTATAGCGCTCAAAGTCTTTAGCCCAATCTTCATAGACTTGTAATTTCCGGTATTCCCTCCACCCGGCCCAGGTTAATCCAATAAATACGGCCAGTAAGGGTAACCAGAGTAAACCTCGTTCCATAATCTTTCTCGTTCGTGATTTCTGGAGATGGAAACCATTTTTCCGCTATCGCCAATCTGAAAAGAATCGTTAACAATCCGGCTACAGGCCCCCCAAATCCCCTTGGGGATGAGTTATGGTTATAAGAGCTTCTCAGTTAACTTCTACTCCTAAGTATCTGTGACCACCGAATCCCGATTGTGTCAGCAATGAAAAAATTTCTACTCCTGTGCTTATTTATTTTTACATTAGGGTTTGCCCTATTCAACTCGGAAGGATTAGCAACCCAAGGAACCTATCAATCGATTATCCTGGATTTTCGCGAAGAGCGGGCCAACCAAATTCCTGAATGGGTGCAAACTCTTCATCAAGAGTATGGCACAACTCCGCGACTCAATAGTGAATTTTCTCTTGACGATCATGTTTATATTGTCGAGGGCGATCGCCTCTTGTTAGAGCAATTGCAAGCTACAGACCTGAAAAATTATACCGAAAGTATTGAGCCGAACTATATTTATCAGGCCACAGAGATCCCCAACGATCCCGATTATGCCAAACAGTGGAACCTCCGCAGTATCAATATGGAGTCCGCTTGGGATGACACCAAAGGCCAGGGGGTAACCGTGGCGGTGATTGATACGGGAATTACTCAAGTTCCCGATCTTAAGGATACGAAGTTTGCTCAGGGCTATGACTTTGTAAACGATCGCATCGAAGCCAAAGATGATGCCGGTCATGGAACCCATGTAGCCGGAACCATTGCCCAATCGACCAATAATGACTACGGGGTAGCTGGGATCGCCTATGAAGCCAAATTAATGCCCCTGAAAGTCTTGGGAGCAAGCGGGGGCGGCACGGTGGCTGATATTGCCGAGGCGATTAAATTTGCTGCCGACCATGAAGCCGATGTGATTAACCTGAGTTTGGGGGGAGCAGGGGAAAGCGCTCTGCTCAAAGAAGCGATCGATTATGCCTATAACAAAGGCTTAGTCGTCGTGGCAGCAGCCGGGAACTCCAATCAGAATGCTGCCAGCTATCCCGCTCGCTATCCCCATGCGATCGGGATTTCTGCCCTCGATCCCTCTGGCGCAAAAGCTCCCTATTCCAACTATGGCGCGGGGGTAGACCTCTCGGCTCCCGGCGGTTCAGAAGCCGGTAAAATTCTGCAAAACACCATCGATCCCCAAACCGGAAAAGCCGTCTTTGAAGGCTATCAGGGAACCAGCATGGCCGCGCCCCATGTGGCCGGAGTTGCTGCTTTAATTAAATCAGTGGGCGTAGAAGACCCGGAAGATGTCCTCAAAATCCTCAAAGAATCATCTCGTGCAGTGGAAGAAGACCCCCTGAATCATTTTGGCGCGGGTCAATTAGATGCCGGAGCCGCCGTTAAACTGGCTCTGAAAGGTCAGATTACGTTCAAAGACTTCTTCCGGTGGTTGCGGGATAATGGCTATCTGAATCCTCGCTTCTGGATCGATGGTGGGGCGATCGCCTTAATGCCCAAAATTGCCATGGTACTCGGTTCCTATCTCCTCGCTTGGCTGCTGCGGAACTATTTCCCCTTTGCCTGGAGCGGATCGTTAAGCACCGGTTTAGTGGCCGGAAGTACCGGACTATTCTTCCTCCGAGGATTATATTTCTTTGATGTTCCCCAATGGCCCTTCCGGATGATGGGCAGCTCGATCGCCGAATGGGGTAACGTCATTAGCGGCAGTCCCTTACTCAACCCCATTTTCGCCAGTGTTTTGATTCCCCTCATCCTAGTGATTGCCCTCTTGGGGAATCCTTCCGGGAAATGGTTAGCCATTGGCACAAGCTTAGGATTTGCCAGTTTCCTAGGCATTAGCGCCGTCACTGACCCGGCAATGCTCTGGTTAGGATCGGGTTGGCCCGCTCAACTGTTCCTAGGGGTAAACGCCCTCCTCTGCTTCGCCCTTGCTCGTTTAGCCGTCACTGGAGAAGGAAAAACCGCATGAGTTTAACTGTTAATGGGGTGATTGAACATAAACCCATGGGCCCGGGCACTTGGGCCCTAGTAGCCGATGGGACAACCTATGAACTCAAGGATGCTCCGGATGAGATCAAGCAATCTGGGCTTCAGGTCAAGGTTGAAGGAACCATTCGCGAGGATGTGATGACCTTGGCTATGATTGGCCCGGTTTTGGAAGTCCATTCCTTTGAAGTTCTATAAATCTAAGTAGTGGACCGGCAAGCTTAAAATTGGGGGTAAGAGTGTAGGTTGGGTTGAGGAACGAAACCCAACACCCGTCTGACGAAAGTTGGGTTTCACTTCGTTCAACCCAACCTACAGTTTTAAGCTTGCCAAGCCAGTAGGGTGGGCAATGCCCACCTGACTGGTTTTTAACTCTAGCGAGACTGGTTTTTAACTCTAGCGAGCGAGACGCTCGCACTCCCCAAAATTCCAAAACTTACTCCATAAGTTTGATGGAAAAATCAGCAAACGTAATCGTATAGCTATCCTGTTTTTGCTCGGTAATAAACCTCAAAATCGCTTCCGAGGCTACCGCAACCGTGAGTAAGACCAAATTGCGGGCGAGGGGATAATCACAGATATCATCATTGACGGGTGAAGGGACGCGATAATGATCGTTCCAAATAATTTCCCCATAGTCTGAGGCTAATCCAATATGTAGACAGGGAATTGAATGACTGCTGCAATAGTCTTTGACGCTTTGGCGACTGGGACTGTTGTCAAAGGTATCAATGACTAATGAGGAACCTTTCAGGCATTTATGAACGGTGTCATCGGTTAACCGTTGATTGATACTCTGTAAACTGATGCCGAGAGCGCGATAGAGAGTATTAGTAAGGATTTTAACTTTATAAGCGCCCACATCTGATTGATAATAGGGTTGGGTGGAGAGATTACGCTCTTCAATGCGATCGCCATCAATCACCTTAATTTGAGTTAGTCCTGTTCGGGCCAGATTTTCCGTCAGATTGCCCCCCAAAGCACCCGCCCCACAAATGGCGATCGGAAAGTCCTTCAGCCGTTGCATAACGGCTGCTGTACGATGTAATTCTTCATGAAAAAACATGGACATGGTGATACCTGACAGATCTGACAAGGGGGATCTCCATTGTATAATGTTAAAATGTTAAAGGTTAAGCCTTATGGTAGATGCAGAATCAATTGCTTTTATAGTGTAAAATAATATACTATTAATAACACTCCCTCTTTTTTCTGAGTATTGACTGATCTGCTGACCCTGGGGCGATCGCTGATCCCCCTGCTTTATGAATTTGACTGATATTCTTTGGGTTTTGGTCTGTTCCGGGCTTGTCTTTCTGATGCAACCCGGATTCATGTGTCTAGAATCTGGTCTCACCCGTTCCAAAAATAGCATCAACGTTGCAGTTAAAAATATAGCTGACTTTGGGATTTCGGTGAGCCTGTTTTGGGCGATCGGATATGCCCTAATGTTTGGAGAAAACCCTAGCGGATGGTTGGGAACCAGTAACTTTTTTATTAATATTAGCACCCCCTCCGTCGCCACTTTCTTTCTCTTTCAAACCATGTTTTGCAGCACCTCCACCACCATCGTTTCCGGTGCAGTTGCAGAACGGATGAAATTTGTCTCCTATTTGGTAGTGGCGGGTCTCGTTTCTGGCTTAATTTATCCCATTTTTGGCTGTTGGGCCTGGAATGGTCTCTACCTAGGAGAAAGCCACGGTTGGTTAGGGAATCTAGGATTTGTCGATTTTGCTGGCTCGACCGTGGTTCATAGCATTGGGGCCTGGGTATCTTTAGCCACTCTGTTAGTCGTCGGCCCCCGTGCCGGACGATTTCGATATTCCGGACACCCCCGCAAAATTCATGGGTCTAATATGCAACTGGCTGTCCTGGGGACTCTACTGCTCTGGTTCGGCTGGCTAGGATTTAATGGAGGCAGCACCTTAAGCCTCAATGACCAAGTACCTGGAATTATGGTCAATACCCTAATGGCCGGTTCATCGGGAATGCTGACTGGTGCAGCAATTGGTTGGTATCGGCGCAAAATTCCCCAGGTAGAAGCCTTAATGAATGGGTCTTTGGCTGGGTTAGTTGCTGTAACGGCCTCTTGTCATGCGGTCACCACCTTAGAAGCAGTCATGATTGGCATGGTCGGAGCAGGAATCATGATGATTGTCGCTCAAATGCTGGAAGATTTAAAAATTGATGATGCCGTTGATGCCATCGCCGTTCATGGAGGAGCTGGTATTTGGGGAACCTTGGCCGTTGCCTGGTTTGGCGACCCCAAAATTTTGGGTACGGGGTTAACAATTCGAGAACAATTTGGCGTACAACTGTTAGGAATTATTATTGCTGGAGTTTGGGCGTTTTGTCTGACTTATGGAATTGTGTGGAGCATCAATCAGTTGATTTCCTTACGAGTTTCTTTAGCTGACGAAAAAGTGGGTTTAAATATTTCTGAGCATCAGGCGAAAACAGAAATTCACGATCTATTTCAAGTCATGCAAGAGCAGGCGAATAATCAGGATCTAGCTCTGCGCGTACCGGTAGAACCCTTTACAGAAGTGGGGCAAATTGCCCATCGTTATAATCAGGTGATGGCGGCTCTAGAGGAAGCCGTGAGCAAAACTCAAGCGGTGTTTAATACCGCCAGTGATGGAATTTTAACATTTACTCTAGATAATTTAGAAATTACTAAAGCTAATCCCAGTGCAGAAAAAATTTTTGGTTATCCCCTCTCGGAGTTAATGGGATTATCAATCCATCAATTAATTGCTATTCCAGATTATCCTCTAGCTGACCGATTAACGGTAATTCGAGAGCTGGTTAAACCGGGTAGGCACGAGGTTTTAGGGTTACGCTCTAATGGAGAAGAGTTTCCGGTAGAGGCAACGGTCACTAAGGCGAATTTAGGAGAGCATCGCACGTTTTATGTGGGCACGTTTCGAGATATTACGCAACGGAAGAAAACGGAAGCCGATTTAGCGCAAGCTAATGCAGAAATTTTGGCTCTAAATCAGCAACTGCAAGAAGAAAATTTACGCATGAGTGCAGAGTTGAATGTGACTCGTAAATTGCAGCAAATTTTGTTGCCCAAGGTTGAAGAGTTGGCGGCTATTCCAGACTTGGAAATTGCCGGATTTATGGAACCGGCAACGGAAGTAGGTGGAGATTATTATGATGTTTTACTGCACGATATGGGGGTGAAAATTGCCATTGGCGATGTGACGGGTCATGGATTGGAAAGTGGGGTGTTGTCAATTATGGTGCAAACGGCAGTCCGGACATTATTAGAAACTCAAGAAACCGATCCTGAGCGCTTTTTAGATATTTTAAATCGCACGATTTATCATAATGTACAACGGATGAAGTCGGAAAAAAATTTAACGTTAAGTATTTTAGATTATGCGGATGGCAAGCTCAGGTTGAGTGGTCAACATGAGGAGTTTTTGATTGTGCGTGTGGATGGAACCATAGAGCGTATTGATACAATTGATTTGGGGATTCCTTTAGGGTTACAAGAGGATGTGTCTGCTTTTTTCGATTCAATTTTGGTGCAATTACATCCGGGAGATGGCGGAATTTTATATACGGATGGGATTACGGAAGCGGAAAATGCAGAGGGCAAGCATTATGGTTTGGAGCGATTTTGCGATCGCATCACTCAGGTGTGGCATGGGTCAGCCGAAGAGGTTCGCGATCGCCTGATTGAAGATGTACTTTCTTATATCGGCTCCCGCACGATGTATGATGATATTACATTAGTGGTGTTTAAGCGCAAACCGATCGCCTAGCTATCAAGCCAAAACCAGTTTGAACTCTAGCTTTGAAGATTGAATTGGCTGCTTTGATCTCGTTCTGAGAGTTGTCCATCTTCCATGTGGATGATGCGATCGGCGACATCTAAAATGCGGTTATCGTGGGTGACCATCAAAATGGTACAGTGTTGTTCCTGGGCTAAACTTTGCATTAACTCGACGACAGAACGTCCAGACTGGCTATCTAGAGCAGCAGTGGGTTCATCGGCAAGCACCAGGGGAGGATGGCTAACCAGAGCGCGGGCGATCGCCACCCGTTGCTTTTGTCCCCCGGATAAATTATCAGGGTAATAGTGTAAATGTTCTGCTAATCCTACCCGTTCTAACATGGCTGCCGATCGCTCTTTCATCTCCTGTGATGACCATTTTCCATGCACTTCTAATCCCATTTGCACGTTTTGCAGCGCCGTTAAGCTTTGATGCAGGTTATGAGCTTGGAAAATATAACCGTGTTTGCGTCTGGCTCTTGTCAGTTTACGCGCAGATGCGCCACAAAATTCTTCCCCCAAAACCTCGACGCTTCCCGACTGCACCGATCGCAGTCCTCCTACTAAGGTTAATAAGGTGGTTTTTCCCGATCCGGAAGGCCCGGTCATAATGATAATTTCACCAGCCTTAATTTCGAGCTGAATATCAAATAAGATTTGTTTGCGAAGATGACCTTTACCAAAATAATGGTCAAGATGGTTAATGGTAATTACAGAAGGTTTAGACATAATAGTTATTCCTTTTTCAACTTGATCTTGCCCTCTCCCTTTCATGTCCGCTTTGCGGAAAATCCCTCTCCCATGGGAGAGGGACTTTCCCCCTTCTCCTGTGGGAGAAGGGGCTAGGGGATGAGGGCAAGCGGTTAAAACAAATCGGCCGGATCGGCTGCTTGTAGTCTGCGGGTGGCGATCGCTCCGGACAAATTGCACATGACAATCGTTAAAATTAGGACAAACACCGCTCGCGAAAGGGTCATATACATGGGTAAATTGGTCGCCTGACGGGTGAGACGGTATAATCCCATGGAAACGACTAAACCGGGGAAAAAGCCGATTACTGCTAGAATTATAGCCTCTTCAAAAACAATCCCTAATAAATAGGTTTGTTGGTAACCCATGGCCTTAAATGTGGCATATTCTCCCAAGTGATCGGCCACATCTGTGGATAACACTTGATAGACAATAATTAAGCCGACTAAAAAACCCATGACTGCGCCGACGCGAAACACAAACCCGATCGCGGTATTGGTTGACCAATATTCTTTTTCAAAGGCGATAAATTCCTCATGGGTTAACACCTGTACATCTTCCGGTAAGCGGCTTTTGAGCAGATCGGCTACGACTTGCGGATCGGCTCCGGGTTCCAAATAGACTAACCCTGCATTGACTCCTCCCGCATCCCGACGAGGGGAAAAGATGCGGATAAAATTGCGATCGCTGGTCATAATCGTACCATCGGCTGCAAAGGATGCGCCAATTTCATACAGTCCCGCGATTTCAATCTGATGATTTTCTACCTCTGTTGTAGCCGTTTCACCCGCTAAAATTTGGTCTATGGCATAACTATAGTTGCCTCGCGCCGCTCGGTCAAAGACGACGGTATCCGGTAATTTAATGAGAGAGTTGTGTTGATCTAAACCCGCGATTTTGAAGGGGGGGCGATCGGGATTAAAGCCTAACACTAAAATCTTAGTCGCTCGTCCACTGCCGGGGATTTTCCAGTCCGCAATATTCACATAAAGCGGTTGAGCATCCGCGACTCCTGGCACGTCCATGGCTTGATATAATCGGCGACGGGTAATGGTACTTAAATCGATTAAATTTCGCGCTTGGGGACTCAGAAGAATAATATCGGCATCTAAGGCATTATGTAGCCGGGTATTACTGTTATAAAGGGCGGTCTGAAATCCGAGTTGCATGAAGATTAAAAGATCGGCAAAGGCAATGCCGGAAATGGCGATTAACAGCCGGGTTTTATCGTGACTGAGTTGGAGAAATCCAAGGGGAGTTCGGCGGGTTAAGTTTTTGAGGAAACGAAGCATGTTTATTTTAATTGATGGGTGAATTGGTAAGATCTTAAGTCATCAGGTGAGACCTCAATCTTGCGTTATCCGTAAATTTTAGCCAAAATGCACTGCACCCTGTTCTCAAATAAGACAAGGGACTCTAAGCCCCTTGTTTTGTATCTTGTTATCAAGAATGGGAGTTTTAAGTGAATTTATTTGCCCAATCCTTAATCCAATTTAAGGTTTCATGGACGTTTTCTAGGGTTGCGGCTTCACAGTAAAGACGTAAAACGGGTTCGGTTCCACTAAAGCGAACGAGGAGCCAACTGCCATCGGATAATCGGAATTTATAACCGTCAATGGTATTGCAGTCGGTAACAGCTTTTCCGGCAATTTCGATGAGGGGATTGGTTTCTAATTCTTGTAAAAGACGCGATCGCACGTCCATGCTGGCTAAGGGGAGATCGATGCGATCGTACATGGAGGAAAATCCGGTTGTTTCTTGCAGTTGATGATACAGATAACCGAGGTTTTGCCCAGACTGAACAACGGCTTCGAGGACATAGAGGGCGGATAGCAGGGCATCCCGTTCGGGAATATGGGTGTTATAACCCACACCCCCGGATTCTTCACCGCCGATGAGGACGGAATGTTCTAACATGCGATCGGCGATATATTTATACCCGATCGCCGTTTCATGGACAGATAGGTTATAAAGTTGGGCGACTTTGGGCATCAGATCGGAGCCACTGATGGTTTTTACCACTTCCCCGGTAAACCCCCGTCGGGTGGCTAAATGTTCGATGAGGACAGGGATGAGAATTTGGGTACTCATGTATGTGCCATCTTTGTCAATGGCCGCAATGCGATCGCTATCGCCATCAAAAACTAAACCGGTGACTAAATCGGAACTTTCTGCGGAGGTAGAAAAGTTCTTCATATCCTCTAATAATTGGGGTAAGTATTTGGGTAGGGGTTCGGGCGCACCGCCATCAAACAGGGGGTCGCGATCGCTATTTAATTCTCGAATATCCACCCCTAAAATTTTCGCCAGTCCTCCACCGGCTGCGCCATGCATGACATCGGCAAAGACGGTTAATTTACCTTGAACAATGGCTGCTTGAATGGCTCCAATATCCACTTTAGAGCGCAGAATTTCACAATAGGAGGGCCAAGGATCGAAGGACTCTAGGGTTCCCGGTTGTGGAGCAGGGGGCAGATCTTGGCTGAGTCGAGCTTCTATTTTTTGGGTCACGTTTGGGGACACGGAACCGCCAAAGGCTCCTTTGACTTTTAAGCCCAGATATTTACCGGGGTTATGGGAAGCGGTCATCACAATTGCACCGAGGGCCCCTTTTTCTTTGGCAGCCCAACTAAAGGCGGGAGTAGGGGCGTAGGTATTCGTGAGGAGGACATTAAAACCGGCATTTTGAATGGCTTCAGCAGCGACTTGGGCAAATTCTTCCGCTAGAAATCGGCGATCGTGGCCCACAATTACGGTACGATCGCTGTGATAAAACTCCGTTTCGCTGTCGCGATCGCCATAGACTTCTGCTAGAATCTGGGCGGCGATCGGCGCAACTTGAGCCACCCGTTCCATGGTAAAATCTGCCGCAATCACCCCTCGCCAGCCATCTGTACCAAATTTAATTGGGTTCTTAAAAGACGTTACTACCATAAACGCTGCCTCTTTCCATAAACGCTTCCTTCTTGAGTTTACCGCCAATTTTCGGTCAGTCTATAGCGCTTCGCGCTAGGCAAGAGGCAATAGGCAATAGGCAAGAGCTTGTATGGCTTAGGGTTTAGGTCTTCAAGATGTACTCCATCAAAGAGAGAATTGCTATACAAGCTTTCAAATGTCAATATTTGTTACAAATTCTCTCCAAAACAGAATACAGCGCTTTGCGCTGTAACGGAGTACAGTCTTATTCAGATAAGTCATTGCGAATGGAACGTTTATGTCGGCGACAGCCGAAAGTGGAATGAAGCAATCGCAAAATCCCCCAATCTTGGCGTTTCCGCTTCGCGGACATGAATACGAAGTATGCGCGAAGCGCGAATGCTTCCCTCCGGTCGCAATGACAATTTAATCGTTTAAATTGATTCTGATTTCTAACGGATTGTATTCGATCTCGACTCTCGATCCATATCTGATTTCAGGGATCAATGGGGCCAAGATTTCAATAATTGATGGATTGTGAAAGTGACGGATCTTCGTTTCAGGATGAGGGTAATAGATTAAACCATCATATTTTGCCCCTTCAAATAATACTCTACACCGTGAAAACGAAAAATCTTCAGGGGGATTATTCTCAATCCACTTCACTTGCTGAAACGTAAATTCAGGTTCCACAATCTCAAATGTTTTGGGTTCAATGGAAACATTCAAGGTTCCCTGAAAAAAGGGGGTTATATCTAGACCCAAGGCTTTGAAAAATGGAGTCTGCATTTCTATACTTCCCCTAGGATAGGGACTCTCTAACGCAGATCCAGAAGCAATCTGATGTCCCGGTTGTATAATCCCATCTACCTTTTGCCAAGAGCGATCGATCATCTAGATTATGCCATTATTACTTATTCTATTATAGCTTTTTTTCACTTGTTTATAAAAAAAACTGTCACTTTAATTAACGTTTAATTTTTGTATTTAAACCAGATTGGATCAAAAGGCGAATTTCTTTGAGTTGAAAGTTATCAGCCAACTCTTGCAGCTTGAGCGCAAAAGAGACATAGATCGAGCGATCCTTTTGCAGAGCAATCGCCTCTTTACCCAACTTCTGAATGTTGCCTCTTAGAGCTAAATTCAGTAATTCCTCTAAAACCTCCTGTTTCGGGAAAACCATAGGTTCTTCAAGAAGAGTATTCCCCGATAAATCCGTTGTCTCCCTCTCTGCTTTAACCCCAAAATCAACCGATTCTTGATTTTCATAAATCCATTCTAAATGCAAGCATTTTTGTAAATAAGAAAACAA
The DNA here is from genome assembly GCF_030068505.1 of Roseofilum capinflatum BLCC-M114. Classification (NCBI taxonomy): domain Bacteria; kingdom Bacillati; phylum Cyanobacteriota; class Cyanophyceae; order Desertifilales; family Desertifilaceae; genus Roseofilum; species Roseofilum capinflatum. The sequence continues at coordinate 31,337 of NZ_JAQOSO010000019.1, read as the reverse complement.
AAGATCGACTTGTACGGGTTTTGGTAAAAAAGCATCCCCACCCACTTGTAAACTCTGTTCTTGATCCGTAGCAAAAACCTTAGCTGATGAAACAATAATCGGGATATCTTTCCAATTTGAGGAGTGGCGCACGGTTTTAATCAAATTCAATCCATCCATCACCGGCATCATGATATTCGTAATGATCAAATCGGGTTTATAGTTCTCCATTTGCGCCAATGCTTCCTCACCGTGATTAGCTTGAAGACACCTAAACCCTACAGATTCTAACAAGCTAATTATAATGGAGCGATTTTCCCACTTATCATCCACGATAAGAATTGTTTTAGCCTCTCCTTGGAAACCGACAATTTTATCTCGATCGTTAGAGGATGGATGTTCCCATTCGGCGGCTACATTCAACGGTAAATCAACCCAAAAGCGACTTCCTTCTCCTAGACTACTGTCTACCTGGATCTGACTCCCCATTAAGGCTACAATTTTTTGGCTGATGGTTAGCCCTAAGCCAGTGCCTTCTAACTGTCTTTTCCCTTCTCCAACCTGTTCAAAGGGTTTGAATATTTGTGTCATTTGATCGCCAGTCATGCCGATGCCGGTGTCTTCGATTTCAATATGAATGCAGACCTGTTGATAGGCATTTGAAGTGTGATCTAAAGGTTTTACTGATTCTATATTCTGTTGAGTGACCTTAAAAATAACTTGTCCCTGATCTGTAAATTTAATGGCATTTCCGAGGAGATTGATTAATACTTGTCGCAGACGTTTTTCGTCAGCATAAACGCCAACGGGAAGACGGGTATCTGGCTGATAGATAAATTCAATATTTTTTTGTTGCGCTCGCAGGCGAAACATTTCGACAATGCCCATCAAAAATGAGGGAAAATGAAAATAAGAGTTTTGTAGTTCTAGCTTTCTAGCTTCAATTTTGGATAGGTCTAAGATATCATTAATTAACGTCAGCAAATGAGATCCACATTGATGAATAATCTGAATCCCATCTTGTTGAACTTTAAGGAGATTATCAGCTCGCTGGAGAATCTGCGTATAGCCTAAAATCCCATTCAGGGGAGTCCGCAGTTCATGACTCATGTTGGCTAAAAATTCACTTTTGGCTTGATTGGCACTATCGGCGGCGATTTTAGCCTGTTCCAGCTCTTGGGTGCGATCGCGCACTTTTTCCTCTAAGGTATGAGAATAGTCCTGTAATTGCTCATTGGCCTGTTGTAATTGCCGTTGATAGCGGCTATTCGTGCCCAGAATGGCGGCAACCGTTAACGCAGAGAGGGGGGCAATCACCGGAATCCACCATCCGATTAAAAACGCACCATAGCCAGCCCCAAAAAGGATGATGCCACTGGCACTAACGGCTAAAATAGTGAGACCGGGAAAACTGCGAGTTGGTGAGAGTTTAATAGTCGGGAGTATCCAACTTAACAGCACTCCTACCTCAGACCAAAAGAAGACCCAAAGACCTTTTAAGGGTAAAGATAATACGGATAATAACGGGCGGCCATCTAGGGCAGCGCTTAACATCAGGCTGGCAATATTGGCGTGAATAAAAACCCCCGGCATCGGCTCGGAGGTCTCTTGATTACGATTACTGTAGGGGGTATGAAAAAAATCATTGGTGCTGTGAGCTACGGAGCCGATGAGAATCAGGCGATCGCGAATCAACTCTGGATCGAACTCTCCTTTAAGCAATTCCGTAATCGTTAGGGAGTCAAATCGATCTTCAGTTCCCCGATAATTGAGCAGAATTTGATAACCTCCTAAATCTGCTTGGCGATAACTGCCATTTTTTGAGGTTAAGGGACGAAATATGGCTTTTCCTAACTCATAAAACTTGCGCTCTGAATCAAGGGTTGTTAACTCAATTCCTTCCTCACGCAAATAATCTAAACTCGTGCGTACTCCCAACGTGGGAAACAATTGGCCATTTTCATCCAAAGAGACAATCAGCGCCCGTCGGATTTTAGAATCTGCATCGACTACCAAATCTGCTAGAGCAACTTGCTGATTTTCCTCTAGGGCAGAAGGGGGCGCAACCCGTTGTCCTACCGCTTTTTTAATCCCGATTAGATGGGGCGTTTGAGCCATGACCTGCATCCAGTCTTCAGTCCCTGGAGCCACCGGTAGATCCCGATATAAATCTAAACCAATCACCCTCGGATTGTGTTGATTGAGGATAGAAATCATTTGGGCTAATGTGCCATCACTGAGGGGCCAAGTTCCCATTTCATGAATATCGCGATCGTCGATGGTGATGGCAGTAATTCGTTGTTCTGGATCTTCTAAGGGACGATAGCGAAAAAACTGGTCTAGGGTTGCCCATTCGAGCAGTTGAAATCCTCCAGCCATTCCCGCAACCATCACCGTAGCGGTGACGCTTGGAGCAATGGTAAACAAGGGTTGCCATTGCTGAAAGATTACCTTGAGATGATGCCACATAGAAAGTTACTAGATCTGAGTACGCACAGCTTAAGGTTGCCCGGTGAGGATGGGTTGATTGGCGATCGCCTCAAGTCCAACGGATGTTAATAACTCTGTCCAATTTTGGCTCAACACTGGATTATCTGGTTCTTGGTTTTTTAATTGCACTAAAGAAAAAACCGTGTCATACCAAAGTTTAGCTTCAGCGAGATCTTCCACTTGTTTTAAGGAAAGATCGGTGGCAATCGAATACTCTTCTTGGGGTAAGCGACGAATCCAGCCCGTATATTCTGGGCTATCTGGTTCCAAGCTTTCCCCGCAAATGAAGGCGATCGTCCATTTATAATTCGTATTTTCTTTTAAGGGTGGTGCATCTTCTGGGACTTGAAATCCTATAATTCCAGGAGTTTCTGGTAGCTCCATTTCCTGCTGATAATGGTGTTCTCCGGTCTCCGTTTGCAAACTAAAAAACATCTTTTTAGCTAAAGTTTGGGGAACGTAGACATAAATCGTTGGCTTTTGGGCAACGGTAAAACCGATCTCGGTCTCTGGAAGTAAGGGAGTCACTGAGGGTATACCGTCTTGAGGAGCAGAGACGCACTGCTGTAGATCTCGCGAGCCTCCCCCTAATGTGGAGTCGGGCGCTTGATCTTCTGGCGGTTCAAAAATCACGGCGGGTGCGGAAGTTGCCATTACAGTTAGGGTAACTGCTGTGATTAAACCCAGCAGTCCGAATCGAGAAACTGAAAAGGGTTGTCTCATAGGGATAGGCTTAGATGAGCGTTGACAGAGGTCTTTATTCTATTGTGCTGGCTTTTTTGATAAAAATCCAACAAGTTTCGGTAAAGAATGGCAACTGTTGCTTGAAGAGTTGATGAAGCGATCGCCACCCTAGAGCCATATCTGATTTCTGGAATCAAAGGAGCAAGGATTTCCACAATTCCCTAGGGTGAATCGTTCTACTCCCAACGACTACAGTCCGGTGACTCTTGGGGGTCACCAGATTCATTCAAGGCTTGTAAGAATTCTGGATCAAATTGTACATCTTGCCAACTACAAGCCAATTTAACTTGCTCAGGGGTTAAGTGTTTCACTTGTCCCCACTTTTCCTCTGCCCGAAAGTCGGCTCCACCAAGGTAGGCATCACTGAGGTCGGCTCCACCAAGGTCAGCTCCACTGAAGTCAGTTTCACTCAGATCAGCTCCCCAGAGGCTGGCTCCACTGAGGTTCGCTTGCCACAGGGTAGCTTGACTGAGGTTCGCTCGATTCAGGTTCGCTCTACTCAGGTTCGCTCCCCAAAGGTTAACTTCAATCAGGTTGGCTCCACTGAGGTTGGCTCTATGGAGGTTGGTATCAATCAAGTTAGTATCAATTAGGTTAACTTCAATTAGGTTGGCCTCACTCAGGTTCGCTTGACTGAGGGTGGCTCCACTCAGGTCAGCTTGAGTGAGGGTAGCTCCACTCAGGGTAGCTCCACTCAGGTCAGCTTGACTGAGGTCAACTTGACTGAGGTTAGTTCCACTGAGGTTCACTCCACTGAGGGTGGAGTTAATCAGGGTCGCGCCACTGAGGTTGGCCCCACTGAGATTAGCTCCACTGAGGTTAGCGTCTCTGAGGTTGACTTCACTGAGGTTAGCTCCACTGAGGTTAGCCTCTCTGAGACTCTCACAATTACCGAAGACCAGAGGCATGAAATCAACGAATCGATCTGGCCAACGACAACCGCTAGTCAGATAACGAGCTACCTTGGGCTTTTCTGCCCAAGAACCAGATTCTAGAATGTTATAAGCCTGTTCAATTCTGGATGCTCTAATTCTTGGTTCAGCGATCGCCCATATAATAGCCATAGGAATCACCACCAGCCACCCTAACTTGAAGCGATTTCGCCATCTCTGTCGAACACTCGCCTGTATCCATTCAGTTACCCGTGCCGACAGGGGATAATCGTCTCCATATTCGGCTTCAAATTTTTTCCCCTCTTGCAACCGCCTTCCCTGCAACAAACCATCTTGACTTCTACCTCGGTTATCCCACTCTTTCGCTGCCCTTTCCAGTTGGCCAGCCATGCTCATCATCTCTCGATTCTCATTCACCCAAGTTCTGAATTGTCCCCAGTAGCGAATCAGGGTTTCATGAACGACCTCAACCGTTTCTTCTCCCCTCCCATCCTTATAAGTGACCACTAACCCCTCAGCCGCTAACGTCGTCACAAATTTCCGATGATATCCGCTTAACTCCCTTTGCATCACCGGTCGGCCCGTGTTTCCCCTCGTCTCTTCTCCCGGATTCACCAAGCGCATCAAAATTGACCGCACTTGCTGTTGTTCCTCCAGAGTCCAATGATTCAACACTCCATCTGCATGACGAGTTAACGCCCCTTTGACTCCACCCATCTTTTGATAGGCCACAAGATTAATCTGTTTTCCCTGCCGTTGTTTCCACAGTTGCGTCAGAGCAAACTCCAGTAAGGATAAGTTTCCGGGTTCCTCTATATCATCAAGAATCCTAGCGACCAAATCTGGCTCAAACTCCACCCCCAATTGTTGGGCGGGCTTCTCAATCACCTCCCGCAGTTGGCTCTGGCTCATCGCTCCCAACTTCATATCCGAGTGCAGCACCTGGGCAAAACGCGGATAGGAGAGTGCATCACCGAGAACATCTATCCCCATCGTCAGCACCAAGACCAAGGGCAAGTCAGACCCTCCATCACATAGTGTATCAATGAGCAAATCCAGAAACTGGCCAGGAGTGGCTTCATCCTCACAAACGGTGTAGAGTTCTTCAAATTGATCGGCGATCAAGAGTAACCGAGATTGGGGATAATGATGGCTAATCTGGCCCATGACATCGGACAACAAAACCTCGCCACTGCGGAGCAAATCTGCTAATTGATGGCTTTGTTTAATCTGTTGCGTTTGATTCCAATTGGGAGTATACAGAGGAACCAAGGCTTGAGCCAGCGCAAACCAGGGATCAGAACTCTTCTGTCGATCTTTATTGCGAATTGCTCCTGGACGAAAATAAGTAAACTGCCACCCTCCTTCCTGCTTTAATTTTGGCACTAACCCAGCCAAAACCACGGAAGATTTGCCACTGCCAGAAGTGCCCAAAATCGGAATAAAGTTCCGGGTTTGCGTGGCTTCATAGAGCTGGTCTATAAAATGCTCCCGTCCAAAGAAGAATTGGGCATCTTTGGGCCCAAAGTGAAATAACCCGCGATAGGGACAGGGTAAGCGATCCGGTTCCTCTCTCGATTCGCTAGAGGCGCTCTGAGTCTGGGATGGATAGTAGTAATTGTAGATAAACTGGTGCTGGTCAATCTGAAGATGCCGATCCGTTGTGCGATGCTCTTCACCGGATGTGCTGGTATCGCCCATTGCCTGTTGGTGTAGAGGTTGGTTTGGTTCTGTGTCCTGACTCATTGTCCCCAGTATGGATTAACGTGAGTTGCTATTCATCCTATTATTCACCTCTTAGTATTTCAACATTCATTAAAATGAAGTTGTCTCTAAAGCCAATTGCCGACCATGACGAAGGGGGCCCAGTAAATGGGATGATGGTATTTACTGTGCAAGAGGTTAATTTGCGCTTGTTGCAAGGCTTTGGCTTTGCTCATTCCGGGTTGATTCAAGTGTTGGTAAAAGTCAACCATAAATTGGGCGGTAGATTGGTCTCGAACAGCCCATAATGTAGCCAGAGTGCTTCTAGCGCCCGATCGCAGGGCAACCCCGGCTAATCCTAATATGGCTCGCTCATCTCCTTGTGCGGTTTTGCAGGCACTGAGTACGAGTAATTCGATGGGGTTTTGCAAGGGTTGCGATCGCGAGCTGACCAACGTATCCAGTTCGCGCACATTAATTTGACTATCCCAGGTTAAGATAAATGTCTCTTCTGCATCGCTGCTAAATTGACCGTGGGTGGCTAAATGGACAATGGGAAAAGGCGTTTCCTGAATTGCCTGTTTCAGTTCCTCTGCCGTAAATTCCCGATCGAGCAACACGCGAGTTTGAATGCGATCGCCAATTTGTTCCACTTCGGAAGCAACACCGGGAAGGGGGCGAAATCCTTGGCGAGCTTCACTGAGTCCGGCGGTGAGCGCTTGTAATTTTTCTGGCTCTAAAGGGGGAGATTGGATCAGTTTTAAGCTTTTGGTGAGGGCGATCGCATACTCTTCAACTAAATAGTGTTCTCCATCATAAAGCGCAGCCATGGGCACATTTTGCAACTGACTATCGAGAACAAAGACTAAGGTTTCAATTTTCGATGCTCTTAAGGCACTCTCTGCGGGTTGAATCAGCCAATTATAGGCTTGTTGGTAGAGCTTCAGCCGTTCTTGATTGGAATAGGCAGGGTGTAAAGATTGGCGCATTTGTCGTAAATGCTCTTCTAATTCCGGTTGGGGAATGGGGGTAGAGTAGTGTTGTTGGATGTCGCCGGGAAGCGTGAGAATGACTTCTAGGCGATCGGGTAAAATAATTGGATAAATAACCGCAGCTTTCGGGTCAATTTTATCAATGGGTGTCGGGCGGTTGGCTCGACAGGCTTCACGGAAAAAGTGATCTAATTCTGCCAGTTGCAGAGCTTCGAGAATGTCACGGGCTTCTTGCACCCGGTTTGGATCTTGTGGATTCTCCTCATCCGGTTGTAGCAAAAGACCAATTAATCCCCGATAAACTGGATCGATATCTTCCCTAAAAGAAAATTGCATATCTGGGTTGGTTGCTACCACATCCCCCCGAATTGACTCTAGGGTATCGACTGCCGAGCGATAGGCAACCAGGGCAGAACGTTCATCCTCTTGTTGCACCAGTAGTTGCCCTTGTTGCCAACTGGCTCTGGCTTGCAAGTCAGCCGCGCCGATTTTTTGGGCCATAAACAGAGCTTCTTGGGTGAGTTGTAGGGCGGTTTCCAGTTCTTCGTTTTGGGCATAAAGTTTACCCAGTTGCAAGGTTGCCCAGCCTTGCGCTCTGGAGTCTTTGAGGGTAAGGCTCTGTTGTCTGGCAAGTTCGGTGAGTTGGGCGGCGGTTTCTAGCAGCGTGGGGTCAAGTTCGGGTTGCAGGCGAAAGAGTCTCAAGAGACTTTCGGCGACGTTGAGATGGGCGTAAATACTGCTGTGGCTTAGGGGCAGTTGGGCGAGGTCAGCTTTTAATGGGGGGATTAATTCTAGGGCTTCAGTAAAGGCTTGTTGTTCGAGGTGGAGTCGGAGAAGGTTGGCGTTTGCTTGGACTTTGAGCAGGAGATGATCGGGAGTTGTGGCGATCGCCTGTTGATAATAGTCTAGGGCTGCTTCTGGATGGTTGCAATCTTTGGCCAAATTGCCCAAACTCAAGAAATTTTGGGCAATTTCTGAAGGAGCGTTCAAACTCTGGCTCAGATTTAAGCTTTCATCGAGTAATTGTTGGGCTTTTGCAAACTGAGCCGCGAGATGGAAGCTAACCCCCAAGGTTCTCAAGGCTTGTACTTTGAGCAGGCTAGGGGGTTGAGGTTCTAAGCGTTCGATCAGAGCATTGAGGAGGTCTTGCGATCGCTCATTTAACCCTAACCGTTGCAGAACCGAGGCTTGATTCAGTTGACTACCGGTTACCCCTTCCCCATCTCCGGCTTGCTGATAGGCTTGTTCTGTCTGTTCCCAAGCGGATAGAGCCGCTTCCAGTTGTCCCTGACTGTAATACAGTTGTCCTTGGGTATTGAGAACTTGGGCAAGAATGCCCACTTCTGAGGGTAAAGGCTTTAAGAGGTTCAGGGCGCTCTCCATGCTCTGTTTAGCGCTCTCCCAGTTGCCCAAACCTTGATAAGCGAGGGCGAGATAACTGAGAGTGAGCGCTTGTTGGGCTGTTTCACCGCTACGTTCAAATTGGGTGAGGGCAGGTTGCCAAAGGGCGATCGCCTGTTCATACTCCTGTTTTTGATACCATTGACGACCCTGGTCAATTAAATCAGTCGTCTTAGTCGTCGCCAAAACTGTTCTCGGTTGCTCCTTTCCCACTGCTGGCACTCCCATACCAACGAGCAGAGCAACAACCAGAGCAATTAAAGCGATCCATAAGAACTTTACCCAACGGTGTTTGTATCCCAGATATAGCATTTTCCCGATTACCGATTACCCCTCATCCCCCTACCCCCTTCTCCCGCAGGAGAAGGGGGAAAGTCAAGAATCCCGTGGGAGAGGGATTGAGGGAGAGGGCATGAATTACCCATTAATGTAGACAAGGCTGAGACAGTATACCGAATTGAGCTGGGGGAGAAGGTTCATCGGCCACTAATTCTATATTGCCGCGCTGATTCACGATCCATCTTTGTGCTTCTACAATCGTTGGTTGTGGCTCAAAAGAGCGATCGCCTCGATCTTCTATCTCTAAATTCGGTCGTAAATCTGACCAAATGGTAGCCGTGCTTAAGGTTTGGGTAGGGTCTTCCGGTAAACCTCCCCGTCCTTTGACGACAAAAACATTACCTTCATCTTCCGAACACCCCACGGTAATCAATTGACTGGGATCGGTGAATATTTGCGGGGACTCAAGGGTAAGGATGCGATCGTAGAGATGGATATTCCTAAACGAACTGACTCCATCAATGGTCAACTGGAGCGTTTGCGGAAGATGGAGGGGAGTGGTAGAACGCATTTGACCGAGGGTGGGACTCCCATAGATGAGCAGTCCCAGGACAGTGAAGCCATAGAGGGGGATAGGGTGGACAGAAAACATTGCGAGGTAATGGGTAATGGGTAATTAGGAAAACCGTTTTTTGCGCTATATAGCAAACCTAAATGAGTTATGTAATAACTGCCCCTCATCCCCCTACCCCCTTCTCCCGCAGGCGCTGTCCTGAGCGAAGTCGAAGGGCGCTGTCCTGCTTGCCCTGAGCGTAGCCGAAGGGAGCGAAGTCGAAGGGCGCTGTCCTGCTTGCCCTGAGCGTAGCCGAAGGGAGCGAAGTCGAAGGGAGAAGGGGAAAAGTCCCTCTCCCGTGCTAATCTTGTAGGGGTTTTAAGATAACCTGTCAATTTGGCTAAAAATCATCCAATATGGCAACGTTTGCTGGTGTGTTGACCAATCTGTAGGGGCGTTTCATGTCGCAAAGCGAAACGGCCGTTCGCCCCTACAGAAGCTCCCAACGACTACAATCAGGTGGCTCTTGAGGGTCAGCAGATGCGTACAATTTTCGTAAGAATCCTATATCAAATTTTGCGCCTTGCCAATCACAAGCCGATTTCACTTGCTCAAGAGTGAGGTCGGCTTCACGGAGGTCGGCTCCACTGAGGTTAGCTTCACGGAGGTTGGCTCCACTGAGGTAGGCTTCACGGAGGTTGGCTTTACCGAGGTCGGCTTTACCGAGGTCGGCTCCACTGAGGTTGGCTTCACGGAGGTTGGCATAATGGAGGTAGGCTCCACTGAGGTCGGCATCACTAAGGTCGGCTCCTCTGAGCTTGGCATTACGGAGGTTGGCTTCACTGAGCTTGGCATCACTAAGGTCGGCTTCATAGAGGTCGGCATCACGGAGCTTGGCATCACTAAGGTAGGCATCACTAAGGTCGGCTCCACTGAGGTCGGCTTCACGGAGGTCGGCTTTACCGAGGTAGGCTCCACGGAGGTCGGCTTTACGGAGCTTGGCGTGACTGAGGTCGGCTCCACTGAGGTCGGCTCCACTGAGGTCGGCTCCACGGAGGTCGGCATAATGGAGGTCGGCATCACTGAGGTAGGCTCCACGGAGGTCGGAGAGAAGGAGGTCGGCTCTAAAGAGGTTGGCGTGACTGAGGTTGGCGTGACTGAGGTTGGCTTCACGGAGGTCGGCATCAGGGAGGAGGGATCTAAAGAGGTTGGCTTGACTGAGGTTGGCGTGACTGAGGTTGGCTTCAAAGAGGTTTACTCTACTGAGGTTGGCTCCTCTGAGACTCCAACAACGCAAAGAAGTTAACTGATACCAAGTACAACCTTTAGCCAAATACCGAGCTGCTTCTGTCCGTTTGTCAATAGATCCTCCTATATGTTCTGATGCTAAAGTCTTGTAAGCAGCGCCAATTCTGAAGTATGTGATTGCCTCGTTAAGCGCAAAGACAACAGCGATCGCCATGAGCCAAAGCTTCCACTTCTGGGGACTTGGCCGCCTCTTGGGAACGCTGTCTTGGGGATGGGTAGAAGGGGATTGCTGAGAATCGGAAGTAGCCATGATGGGAAGGCTCTTAAAAAATGTCTTATATCTCTATTTATACTCCATTTTTAGGGATGGCGGGTAGGTCGCCAGGAGAAGACCATGATAAGACTGAAAGTCCACTGCACTATCGTGCCTATCCTGCGATCGCATAGGTCTGACTCTGTGAATGGGAGAGGATGGCGATCGCCTCTTCATACTCCTATTGTTCATAAATTGACGACCTTGTTCAATTAAATCAGTCATCTCATACACTGATGACAGATGACTTCAACCAAGCAGCTATGAGTACCACAATTGCTGAGGGTCAAATTTACGATCGCCTGGGGATAACTCCCGAACAACTGGTTGACTTTTGTCAGCGTTGGCATGTGGCTGAGTTGGCTGTGTTTGGCTCCATTCTGCGGTCTGACTTCCATGCTGGCAGCGATATTGATATTCTGGTATCCTATCAACCGACGGCTCAACGGGGACTGTTTGAAAAGATGCACATGCAGGAAGAGCTAGAACTCTTATGCTCGCGCGATGTTGATTTGATTAGCAAGAAAGCGATAGAACGCAGCCAGAACTGGATTCGACGCAAGAATATTCTCGATTCGGCTGAGGTAATTTATGTCGCGAGATAGAGAATCTTTAGTCGATATTATGACGGCTATACAACTTATTTTTCAATATACTCAAGGTATTGATTCTCAAAGCTTGAGCAGTAATCTAGAAAAACAAGATGCGATCTTGCGCCGGATTACAATTATTGGTGAGGCCACCAAAAGATTATCAAAAGAGTTTAGACAACTGCATAGCAGCATACCCTGGAAAGAAATAGCAGGTATGCGCGATGTGATTACTCATGATTATGATGAAGTCGATATTGATGAAGTTTGGAAAGTAGTTTCGGAGAATTTGCCTCAACTTCTGAGCTATATCGAACCGTTAGTTTCCAATGATGATAACCCAGAATAATTTAGGTTGGAACGCTGTGTGTGGGATGAGCAGAAGGGGGTTGCTGAGAATCGGAAGTAGCCATGATGGGAAGGCTCTTAACAAACGTCTTATATCTCTATTTATACTCCATTTTTAGGGATGGCGGGTCGGTCGGCAGGAGAAGACCATGATAGAATTGAAAGTCCACTGCACTATCGTGCCCATCCTGCGATCGCATGGATCTGACTCTGTGAATGGGAGAGGATGGCGATCGCTCCCGTCTCGGCTAATCTCGGCTAAGATGTATCAGACCCTATTCTCTCCTGCGAAGCGCTCTAGTTTAATCTGATTGAGTATCAGAAAAAGACTGTTTTTGACGCTGGTGAATATCAGCCAGGATATCATCCATACTCATTTCATCTAGCCATTGATGACGCTCTGCGGTGTAATCTCCATTGCCTGGGTCAAACAATCTCAAAAATTTTACCGAATCCACATAACCCAGGTTATCCACTAACACCTTAAAGCCTTTTCTAGCCAGTTCAACTGGAGTCATACTATTTTCGCCTCTTTAGGTTTCAACATCCATTAACCAAATCACAGGATTGGCAACTTTGACCCTGAGAATATCTTCATATTCTATCGCTTTTTTCATCAGGCGATCGTCAGTCGTTAAGAAAATATCAACATTCCCCTCTTCAGCGCAAGCGATATGTAGGGCATCATAAGATTTCAACCCTAGTCCAACTAACTCCCTTGCACGACCAACCACATTATCTGTAACTAATATATTATCTTGGGCAATTGATAAAGACTGCATAACTTGTTCCGCCTGATTAGGATTAGGATTTTGAGAAATTTCAGACTCTATAGCTGTGCTACTGATTAAGATAAAGTCCCCCGATAAACATCGTAAAGTAATTTGATCAATTGCCTCGGTCTCAAGTTTAATTCTCTGTTGTGATTGATCGTCAAAAGGGCGATGCAGACAGCAAACATCCATATAGATGCGATAGTTCACTAGATCGCTTCCTCCAATGTCAAGAATTTTTTCATATAGCCAATTGGAATAGTAATGAGACATGGCTGTAGGGGCGAGCGGCCGCTCGCCCCTACATATACCGATGTTCTAGATAGATTGTAGAGAGATTGATGTGTCTCACTGTTAATCAAGTTTACTCCATTTGTAGGGATGGCGGGTCGGCAGGAGAAGACCATGATAGAATTGAAAGTCCACTGCACTATTCTGTCCATCCTGCGATCGCATGGATCTCACTCTGTGAATGGGAGAGGATGGCGATCGCTCCCGTACCTAAGAAATTAATGGGTTAAGGTTAATAGGCTATTATGGCTGATTTAAAGGATTTTGGGACTGTCTCAGCTCAAATGAGGCAACGCAAGGAGTGCGTTAGCGTAGCGTGTCCGAAGGACAAACATCTTGCTCGCTAGAGAACGGCAGCGAGCAAGATGCTCGCACTACACTCATTAATCATTACTCATTACTCATTACTCACTTATTGCTTCCCTGCCCTGGGAATGACAGAATTGGGGTGAGTATCCACAACTGAAGCAACTGATGACCATGAGTACCCTGTCTGGAGATCTGCAAACCCCCATCCCCCACGATCCTGACCATATTTTATCGCCTTTGAATGGGTGGCAGGCGATCGCCAGTTCGGTGTTAGGAACGAGTCATCAGAAGCGGGGGCAACCCTGCCAAGATGCCCATGCTTGGGATATCCTGGGGCCGGGATGGATAGTGGCAGCAGTGGCAGATGGAGCGGGTTCTGCGTCGTTGTCGGATGTGGGAGCGCAAGTGGCAACGCAAACGGCAGTGGAGCAGATTAAGCGCCAATGGGATAAATTAGAGGCAGAACATGCCGAGGTCTGCTGGGAAGAGCTATTAGGGGAAGTGTTAGAACAGGCTCAAAATGCGATCGCCGCAGAAAGCTTGAGTCGAGATATAGAAGTGCGTCAGTTAGCGAGTACATTGTTAATTTTGGTGGCTAATTCCCAGAAGGTAGCAGTCGCGCAGGTAGGAGATGGAGCCGTGGTAATTGGCGATCGCCAAGGTCATCTTACCGCACTCACCCAGCCAGAAAACGGAGAATATGCCAATGAAACTACCTTTTTGATTTCTCCCAACGCCTTAGAGAGCGCCCAAATTAAGGTTTGGGAAGGAGAAATTGCCCATTTTGCCCTCTTCTCCGATGGACTGCAACGATTGGCCCTAAAATTACCCGAAGGTGATCCCCATGCTCCCTTCTTTACCCCCCTGTTCCGGTTTGTGGATCAAATGGAAGATGCTGAAGCGGCTCAAAGTCAATTGGAGGAATTTCTGGCTCATCCCCGGATTACGGAACGGACAGATGATGATTTAACTATGGTATTAGCCAGCTTGAAGTCAATGAAACATTCATAAATGCCAGAGGATCGCGATCGCTCCGGTCTAGGCTAAGATCTCTCAGAAGACGATTACCCATTACCGTGCGAAGCGCCCTATGTTACCCGCCAACCTTGCCAACCGCATTACCCTCGAACCCGGCAAACGGGGAGGAAAACCCTGTATTCGAGGCATGAGAATTACAGTTTATGATGTCCTGGAATACTTAGCCTCTGGAATGACCTATGAAGAAATTCTAGAAGATTTTCCCTATCTCACCCAAGAGGATATTTTAGCTTGTTTAAGTTTTGCTGCTCAACGGGAGCGATTGATAGTAGTCGTTGAGTAATCATGTTGTTATTTGACCAAAATCTCTCGCCTCGCCAAGTTTGGGATGAAGACAATAGGGCTGTCTTCATATAGCTGTCTCGTTTGTTTCTCGATTAGGTTACCGTATGGCTACACTGCAAATTGAAAACTTACCCGATGAAGTGTATCGTCGTCTTCAAAGTCTAGCGTCTGAACAGCAATGGACAGTTAATGAGGCGGTCATTCATGTCTTAGCACAATCCTTGGACGCGAATCAAACCATAACTGAATCCGTACCAGAGATGGAGTCGATGTCCGATATTTTGCACAGAATTCGCTCTCGTCCTAGAGCTAATCCGCAAGATTTTGGTTTTAGAGATAGCACGGTGTTAATTCGAGAGGATCGCGATCGATGACTTCTGAACTAAGATATGTCATTTTTAAATTCAACGAATCATGAAGCTTCAACGCCACTCAAATCAACACTGGATAGATTTACAATCCGCCACGGAATTAGGGGTGGGTGGTGAAGCGAAAGTCTATGGACTCAGCGAAGATCAGACTCTGGTGGCTAAGGTTTATCATAAGCTGAAACCGGAATATGGCCCTAAATTGGCGGCAATGGTGGAAAATCCGCCTAATAATCCTACTGCGAGTCAAAATCATCTTTCGTTTGCTTGGCCGGAGGATTTGCTTTTAAATCAGAAGCAAGAGGTGGTGGGGTTTTTGATGCCGCGCATTAGTGGAATGCGACCGATTATTGATTTGTATAATCCGAAAACTCGCCGCACTCAATGGCCTTGGTTTGAATATTCTCGGTTGCATCGAACGGCGCGAAATTTGGCAGGCGCTCTGAAGAGTTTGCATGAGCGGGGATATGTGATTGGGGATGTGAATGAGTCGAATATTTTGGTGACAGAAACGACTTTAATTACCCTGGTGGATATGGATTCGATTCAGGTGAAACATCCGCAAACGAAAGAAGTTTATCGCTGTCCGGTGGGTAAGCCAGAATTTACGCCTCCAGAGCTACAAGGTCAGTCCTTTGGTAATTTGAATCGTACTCCGGAACAGGATTGTTTTGGGTTAGCGGTGTTGATTTTTCAGTTATTAATGGAGGGAACCCATCCATTTGCAGGAGTGTATAAATTACCGGGAGATCCTCCGGCGATCGCCCAACGGATTGCTGAGGGGTATTTTCCCCATGGGACGCGATCGGTTCCCCTCACGCCTATGCCCGTATCTCCCCCATTCACAATGTTGCATCCAAAACTGCAAGTGTTGTTTCGGCGCTGTTTTGAGGAAGGGTTTGAAAATCCCCATGTGCGCCCAGATGCCAAGATGTGGCAGTTGGCGCTCCAGGAGGCAGAGAAGGAATTAATTACCTGTAGCAAAAACGATCAGCATCGCTATGGGAGTCATTTGGATCGCTGTCCGTGGTGCGATCGCACGCAACGGTTAAATGGGCGCGATCCCTTTCCCTCTCAAAGCGCCGTAAAACGGGGACTGCACCTGAAACCGGTGAACCGCAAGAAGATTCCCATTCAACCCGCTCCGACCCATCATTGGGGAGGTCATCGGGTGTCTAATGCCCCCTCAACAGCTCCAGGCTGGTCTAATTTTACGCCTTTGCCGCCCTCGAATTCTGGCTATCCCCAGAATACACAAGGAGGGCCCATTCCAGTGATGCAAGCCTCTTGGCGCGATCAAAAGCATCCTTCTCTACATCCCCTATTAGCGGGGGTATTTGTATTAAGTTTAGCAGTTGCAGGAGTTTGGTATGGGAATCAAAGCAATTTCAGAGAAATTCGGTTTCGTGCCCCCCAAAAAATAGAACTGAGCCAAGGGAATGTGCAGATTCGGCTGGCTCATACGATTGATTCCCAGAAAGAACCCATTAACGCGATCGCCATGAGTCCCAATGGTCAACTTTTGGCCAGCAATGGTACAGAAGGCACTGTGAAGCTGTGGGAATTACCCGGTGGAAGCCTGAGCCGCACCCTCAATGCTCATCAGGATCAGCGCGGTTCCTATGCCGTGAGTGCGATCGCCCTCAGTCCCGATGGCAAACTCTTGGCCAGTGCCAGTCGTAGCGATAATCGCTTAAAGATTTGGGATCTCGGTAATAACCAACAACGGCAGATTGAACCCCAGGAGGGATTACAGGGAGTGGTGACCTTAGCGATTAGTAGTGAGTATAAAATTTTAGCAACGGGCAGCCGCGATCGCACTGTCAAGCTATGGGACTTATATAATGGCTTTCGCCGCTTAACCTTTTCCTGGGAAACCGGATGGGTAAATCGTTTGGCCCTCACTCCCGATCAAAAAACCTTAATTGCGGGTACAGATACGGGAAATTTATATCAAGTTAACTTAATCAACTTACAAGACAAAGTGCTACCCAAAGTCACGAATTCCGCCATAGAAGCTCTGATTGTCATGCCCGATAATCAACGGTTTATCGTTGGTCAAGGTAGCCAAATTTTCATCCGCGATCTGACTTCAGGAGCGATACAACTGACACTGCTGCATCCGGGGGAAGTGAGAGCCTTAGCCGTGAGTCCCGATGGTAAACTTTTAGCCAGTGGTGGCGGCGATCGCACCATTCAAATCTGGAATCTAGACACCCAAGAAGCGATCGGCTTCCTCCGAGATCATGATGACGAAGTGTTATCCCTCGCCTTTAGTCCCCAAGGCGATCTCTTAGTCAGTGGGGGAGCCGATGGCAACATTAAGATCTGGCAAGTCAGTGAAAGCAACAATTAGCGATAGTCCCTACTAGGCGATCGCTCTACCGTATCAATCGTAGTGGCGTGACGCAGCTAAAATGAGCAATAGAGGAAGGAGTGCGAGCATCTTGCTCGCTGTCACCTCTAATATAAAATCTATTTATTTGCGCTACAGATCTCTGTAGGGGCGGGTTATACCCAAATCTTGTAGACTGACAACTATTTTTGTATTCATGTCCGCTTGCGGAAACCCGCACGAACCCACCATGTCTCTACAGTACACAGAAAGTAGCAACCATTTAAGGATTTGATATAACAAGCATCTTGCCCTGTCACCTCTAACAAGCAAGATGCTTGTCCTGCGGACACGCTACACCACCCATTCCTAAAACACCAAATGAGCTATGTCACGCCAGTAGGGTGGGCAGGAGAAAACCGCAGTATCATTCAAATTCTACAAGTAGACCCTGCCCACCTTAACATCTGTACCTGAACCACACTTCACATTTCGTTACAAGCCATTAATCCGATAAAACTCTCTTTGGACAAGGGATTGAGAGAACATAACTCAAATCGTCTCTTAAACAAAATATGAAGTTTTATTACAGATTTCTCGATTTTGCATAAAACTACCCCCCCAAAACCTGAGTACCTTATAGAAGCCTTCATCGCTTCTGCTCAATCATCATGTTGTGCATATACCAAGGATTACCCCCATGTCGTTCTTAAACTGGTTTAGAAAAAAATCATCCAAAACCTCCAACCCCCAAGACTCTCAAACCTTTATTCTCGAACCCATCCTCACCCCTAGCGGCATCGTCGATGGATTTGAAGAAACCCCAGATAACCTCGATACAGACAGTATTGACATTCCCGAACTTGATACTGACCTCGTTGAAGAGACCGATACACCAGAAACCCAAGAAGTAGAACCCGATGCCAATACCCGCGAAGAAATCGACACGGCTGAAGTCACTAATCTCATTCCAGACGAAGACATCGAAGAGATTGAATTTATTACCGACTTGCCAACAGAACAGGATACAGAACCCAACGAAGTCATCAATGCTGAATCCGAAGTTGACGGTTCTCCAGAGCAAGTAGTAGCGCCAACCTTAACTCTAGATGGAACGGGTGAAACAGAAGAGGGTACAGAACCGAGCAAAGTTATCGATGCTCAATCCGAAACTGAGGATTCCCAAGAGCCGGTTGTAGCACAAGCCTTCACCTCGGAAGCCACCAGTGAAGAGGAAATTCTTCCCACAACAGATGAGACAGCAGGGGATGAAACCCTGGAAAACTCAGATGAACCAGAAGAGGCTACCGACAAGAATCAGCAAGAGCAAGTCATTGAGCAACTCGCCCAACCCGAACCTAATTTTGAATTTGATTCCGGAGTCTTCACCGTTGGCGAAACTGGAGAAGTAGAAATTGAGTATCTCTTTGATGGTGGGAAATATCAGGGAGAAGTCGCCTTCTTTAGCTTAGAAGGCATGGACAACCTAGAACCTGGTTCAGAAGCCTTCATCCAAGAAGCTGCCGCTCGCGCCTTGGGTATCGAATCCACCGAAACCCCATCCGATGTAGGGGCGGGTTCATCAACCGATTCGTCGATTGACCCAGATTTAGGTGAACCCGCCCCCACCGACACCGATTTCCCCGCCGAAAATGCCCCTAAATTGGGTCATATCGTCATTTCTGACAAAACAGAAGGCGCGAAATTCGAGGGCGCTATGGGCGAAAAGAACTGGAATAGAGGGGAATTCGCCGGTGTGAAAACCGTGCAGATGCGCCCTGGAGACACCTTTGGCGTAATGCTCGTTCCCAACAAGAGCGTACAACAAGTATTCGATAACCCCAGTATCGGCGGTTCCGGTCGTCCTCTGTTCTCCCTTTCTACAGCAAATCCTGATGATGGGTTGCATGTGGGCCAAATTGCCGATGTTACCGGAGATGGCCATACCTTTGTCATGGAAGATATCCGGGTTGATGGCAACAGCGACTATGACTACAACGACATCATCTTCCGCATCAAAGGCGCGACAGGTAAAGCAGTACACCTCGATGACGTGATTGACATTGAGAACGACTGGCGCGAAACCGAATTAGGGCAAGAGATTCTCGATTATATTAAACCCGAACCCATAGAGGTCATTAGCGAGATTGAATCGGTGGTTTTAGACCCAGAAGAGTCTGAGCCAGTGATTGAATTATCCGATATTTTCGCAGTTGCAGAAGATGAAACAGTTACCTATGAGTTAGTTGAAGGGGGCGATGTAACCGAAGAATTACCTGATGATGTGCCTGTAATTCCGGGGATTGAGGACACCGAGCCTACAGAAACAGAAGCTTCTGCTAGTTTAGAGGGCGATCGCCTCCAAATCAACCCCCAACCCGAAACCGACATTACCGAAATCACCGAAATTGCCGTCCGCGCAGTATCCGAAACCGGAGAAAGCGCCATCCACACCATCGAAGTCGTCAACAACACCGTCTCCGAAGAATCCGTAGAAGCACTCAATACCGGCTTAGAAAAAGTTCAGGAAGCCCTTGAAGAAAATCCCGATAACCTCATCGAAGTCTTAGAAAATCCTGAACTTCTGCCCGTCGTCGAAGAAGTCTTTACTGAACTCGAAGACAACTTTGGCACAATTTACAACGTTCTAGAGCGTCCCGATATCCTCGAAAAAGTCGGCATTGCCCCCGAAGCCGCAGAAACCTTTAACGCCATTATCGACAACCCCGAAATCGGCGAACTCTTCGGCTTACCCGGTTCTCTGCAAGAAGCCTTCACCAGCGAAGACTTTAGCCAATGGGACAACTATCTCATTAACGCCCAAGGCGCAGCCTCCCTAATTTTACCCGACTCGCCTGATGTTCCCGTTGCCTTCATCGACTTTGCTGGAGACCATGGAGAAGACGTTACCGAAGTTTTCGAGTCCGTTAATCCCAGCAATGAATACGAAACATTAGGCATAGAAGGAAACAATTGGGCACAACAACTTATCGCCTATGTCGATACTCTCCGCGACGATGCCGGATTACCCACCACCAATAACCCCGTAGGGGCGGGTTCTGCAACCCTCCCCAACACCAACCCAGATTTACCTGAACCCGCCCTTTCCCCCACCATCAATGTGAATAACATTACTGGTGAAAATGCCACGGGTATGGGGGCAGGTTTACCAATTGATGCGTCTAACGGCCAAAATTTGGGTGAACCTGCCCCTACGGGTGACGCGAATAATGTGCGCGGTATCGTTAACCTCAGCTTCGATTTAACTCAAATCGACGACCAAGGGCAAATCACCACCCGCTATCAACTCACTCCAGAAGAACAACTCGCCCTGCAATACGCTCGCGATAACAACGTTCTCCTCGTTGTCGCCTCTGGAAATACTGGGGATGATATGTCTGCCTTGGGACAAGCTGCCGATGAATTCGACAACATCATCACCGTCGGTGCAGTCAACCCCACCGAAGAAGTCGCCGACTATTCCAGTCGCGGCGAAACCCTCACCCTCGTTGCTCCTGGAGGAGAACATAAAAATGACCCCGATGCCTTTGTCGGTACATCGCGGGCAACCTCCTATGTTACCGGAGCCGCGTCTTTAGTTTGGCAAGCGAATCCAGAATTAAGCTATCAGCAAGTCAAAGAGATTCTCGTACAAACGGCAAAAGACTTAGGCGAAGAAGGTTGGGATACCGAGAGCGGTGCAGGCTTGCTGAATGTCACCGAAGCCGTGCTGATGGCGGGGTTAATTGCTCCAGAAGAGGTCGTTAAGAGTGAAGATATCGACGTGAGGCGTTTTACCGGCGAAGGGCGGGTTACTACTCAAACTCGTGCGGCTGGAGAAGCCACCGAGCAGGCGATAGAGGCTCTCACCGATACCCAGAATCAGTTATTGCAGCAGTGGCAAACCCTATCGGATTTAGGTAATCCCGATTTAAGCTTAGAGGACTTGCAAAAAGCCCTGGAAGAGCAGAAAGAACAGGCATTAGAGCGCTATCAGCAAACCGACACCGATGCCGCCATTTCCCTTGCCGAGTCAGAACAGTTAGCCGACGCTTTAGCCTTGGCAACCCGCCATCATCAACTGGAATTAGGGCGCTTGCAAACCTTGCAAACTCGCCAACAGGAGTTAAACGAACAATTAGCAGCATTGAAAGCCGAGCGCGAGCAAGCAGTTGAAGGGAATACCGAGCAGATAGAGCTACTAGAAGAAGCCATTGCTCAGAGCAAGGAAGCAGTGAAAGACGCGCTGGCGAAACTGCAATACCAGTTAGTTGACCCCGATACTTTACTCGCTGACCCCGATGCTGTGCAAGCTGAGATTGACAAGTTAAAGGCGAAAATTGCCCAGTATCAACAAAAATCTGCGGCTTTGAGAGCGACTGCTTCGAGTTTTTATCAGCAAGGAGCGCAGCACCGGCAAATACAGCACCATCATACTCATCTTGCCCATCAGTATTCTTGGATAACTCAACCTCGTCGTTCTTGGCTAACTTGCGGACGCTCTCCCAGGCAAAAACATCCTCTATACAATCACCACATGGCTCTAGCCAACCAAGCTGGCAAAAATGCCTACAGTGCTGAAACCCAAGGTCATATCTTGTCAACGAATGCCGCGAAAATTGACCAGCTTGCGACTCAGATGAATCATCAAACTGATGTTTTGAGCGGTTACCAGCAACTCCTGGAGAATAATAATCAACGCCTCTCTCAACTTACCGGTGAATCTCAACATGCCAATCAAATCTTAAAAGTGCTGCAAGAACAAGCAGCCAAAAAGACTCAACTGGCAGAAAAATATTGGCACAAAGCTGCGTTAGCTGAACAACGGCGTAAGCAAAATCAAGATACGGCTAACCATCATAATCGTCTGTATCAGCCTAATGTTGGTCGTTTTAGTTGTGGACGACATCCCGAACATATTGCACCTCGAAATCAAGCCCAACATCAAGCCAATGTTGCTGAACGCGAACGCCGGGTTTTTGAACAATGGGCGCGACAAGCTCAAACCGAGGCCGATAACCTTAATCAACAGGCGCGAGCGTTGGCAGAACGGGTGGCAGATTGGCCGGAATTGAAACAGGGAATTCAATATGAAATCAATGCCAACGAGCAAAAATTGCAAGCAGAAGAAGATTTACTCGCCTTGCAAACTCCGGTGCAACGGCAGCAACTGGAAACCCTGGATTTACAAATTCAACAAGCTGAGGAAGAATTGGCGAAACTCGAAGGCGAGCAGTTACCCACTCAGGAAGATAAAGCCAAGGCAACGGAAGCTCGGTTAACGGATTTGCAAGAGCAATCTACAGCCAATCGTGAGGAACGGAAAACCACCCAAAAGGATTTACAAACGTTCCTGGAAACCTATGGCCATCTCTTGCCCTATCCAGAGCGCTTGCAAGCGATTAAAAAGCAAATCCAGCAACTGGAAGACGAGAAAATTCGCGCTCAAGAATTGTTGATACAGTTGGGCAATGCGGTAACGACGAATCCCGATTTAGTGGAGCAATTTGAAGCGGTGCAAGCCTATATCTCCGATATCGACGAACAACTGGATTGGGCGAAATTACAGGAAGACCAGATTAATTGGTCTGCTCCCCAATCTCCGCAACGGTTGGCGCTGGCGAAGTTGATTGAAGAGTTGGAAAACCGGCGCGATAATTTACCGGAAACCAATTCTTTGCCGTTGCAAGAGTATATCGATTTCTTGCGGGAAATGGAGAACCGCAGTACGAGTTTCTTGAATGGCTTTGATGACTTGCAAGACCGGTTAGATGCGGCGCAAGAACAACAAACGGATGCCAATGAAACCCTGGAGCGGTTGCAGGGAGAATATCGCGAGTTGGGACTGGAAAAAGCGGCGATTGAGGAAGAGAAGTTAATCGGGAAGCAAGTAGAGCTATGGCAAGAGAAGATTGACGAAGAACAGGAGGTTCTCAACGGTTATCGAACTCAAATCCGGGATGCTCATGGGGTTGCTGCACACTGGGAAAATCAACGGCATCACCATCAAAATAGTGCGAATTATTGGAATGGTCGAATTCGCACTTGGGGTGTTGTTCGCTATGAGGGTAAAAATCGACGACCGGTATATGGTTGGATTCATAATCACCAAGCAGAACATAATCGCAATGCGGCTCAAGCGGCGGCGAATAATGCGGCTCACCAACGGAATTTAGCCACTCAAAAAGCAAAAGAACTGGAGTCAACTTTACAACCCTCGATTCAAGAGTCAGAGCAAAAGCTGGCTAACCTGAAAGAGACGCAAGCGCAGTTTACCGCGATTCAAGCGATTAATGCTGAGGCTGATTTAGAGGATGCCATTGCCCTCAAAGAACAGCAGATTGCTGATACGAATACAGCTATCCGGACAACCCAAGAAGAGATTAAAATCCTTGAGCATCATCTGGCGCAGTCTGAACAAGATAAAGTTGGGCAAGAGGACTTGATTTCCGATAAAGAAGCTCAGATTGATGACATTGAATCTGAAATTGCGGAGACTGAGGGCAAGATTGCTGATAAAGATGCGGAAATTGGCGAACAACAGTCTGTTTTACAAGGCTATCATCAGCAGATTCAAGATGCGAATGCGGTAACTCAGAATTGGGAAAGCCAGCGTCAGCAACATGAAAACAATGCCAATCATTGGAATAGTAGAATTAACACTTGGGGAGTAACCGGTCATCGCTGGGAATCTTACCGATATAAATCAGGAAAAAATTGGCGTACTGGATGGCGACAAGTTCCGGTTTATGGTTGGATTCACAATCCTCAAGCTGTAGTTAATCGTGATGCTTCTCTGGCTGCGGCGCAAAATGCAGCTCAACAACGCGATATAGCGGCTCAAGACGCACAAAACCTGGCGAATCAGTTACAACCGGAAATTACAGCAACTGAAACCAAGATTGCTGATTTAGAAACAGAGAAACAAGGACTAGAGGCTCAGAAAGTGGCCCAAGAAACTCAATTGGCGAATCAGCAGCAAGCCTTGGAACTGTTGAAAACTGAGTTATCCGAGATTGAGGATAAAATCACTGAACTTGAGTATGATATTGCTGCCAATGAAGTCAAGATTGAGGACTTGCAGGCGCAACGGGAAATTAACGAAGAGGAGCGGGATTATTTCCAAGCAACTCTGGATGAAATTAATGAACGCATTGCCGATAAAGAAGTGGAAATTGCCGACAAATATCGGGAAATTGAGTTAACCGATAACTACTTGCGACAGATGAATACGGAAGTCGAGCGGCTCGAAAATCGGTTGACGGTTCTGAATGAGGCGGATGCGTTGGAATCGGATTATCAAAATGCGGCGGATGCTTGGCAAGAGGCGCTGGAAAATCAGGTTACTGCGACAGAAGAGTTGGTGGAAATTCGCCAGCAAGGGGAACAAGACCGGCAAGCTCTGTTAGGGTTACAATCGGATTTGGCTGAGACTCAAACGAATCTGGCAGAAGTGACGGCACAGCAGGAAGAATTGCAAGCTGAAGTGGCTGATGCTCAGAAAGATTTAGCGTTTACTCAACATCAATTACGGACGCAAGAGTTGCAGTTGCACAGCTTGAGAGCGCAGGATGCTCCCCTACGCAGTGCGGAAGGTTATTATTACGGACAAGCGCAATACCATCGTCAACATATGTGGTATTGGAATGGGCACACCTATGCTTATCATGGTGGCCATGCTGCGGCTTATCGCCATAATTTGCAAAAAGCGTCTCGGTTGGCAGAACAGCGCAATAATCTTTGGCCGAAAATTCAGGAAACTGAGGCGAAAATTGCGGAACTGAAAGGAGAAATTCCACCGAAAATGGCTGTTGTGAATGAGAAGCAAGCGGCCCTGGCTGAAGTGACTCCGAAAGTGACCCAGTTGACGGCAGAAGTGGCTCGAATTGAAGGGGATATGGCCCCGATTATTGCGCGGCTTAAACCCCTGCAAGAGGCGGAAAAGGCTAAATTAGCGGCGTTCCAAAATGCGGTGAATGAGGCGACTGATGCGGCGGATGAGTTGGCGGAAACGACTTCCGAACAAGCGGAAGCGCTGCAACGGATGATTAGCTTTGGGGTTTTGGGAACAGAGTCGGATGTGGATTTCTTTGCCACGGAAGTAGAACCCAAAGTTAATGAGTTTATCGAGCAGTTGGAAACTCGCAGCACCGAATTAACCGCAGAATTGGATAATTTGAATAATCTGATTGCTGATTGGGAAGACGAATTACGTCGAACCCCCATTGTAGGGGCGAACGGCCGTTCGCACCTACAGGCCTTGATTGATGAGACGACCATTCAGCGCGATCGCCTCTTAACCCGCCAGCAGGATAATAAAGATATCATCACCGCTCTCACTACCCGTCTCGAAGAAGCCACCAACGCCATTCAACCCCTGCGTCAGCAGCAAGAACTGGAAATTCGCCAGCAACTGGAAACCAATGATGAGCGGTTAGCAGCGCTTGAGCGTCAATTGGAGACGGAAGAAGCCACAGAGACAGCATTGAGCGAGGATACCATCTTAGCTTACGCGCAATTGGGCGATCGCCTCCGGCAAGACCTGGGCGATGCAGCCAAAGTTTGGACGGAGCAACTGCTGGAGGGACACGCACAAACCAAGGAAATTGGCGCAAGTCAGCAGGAATTATCCCAATCTGTCGATGATTTGGTGGCGTATATTGAGGAGAAACTGGGGGATGTTGATGGAGAGCGCGATCGCACGTTAGCCAATTTGCGCGATGCTATTACTACCCTGGAAGTCGCTGCTCCCCGCTATGACGAACTCGAACAAGGGCAAACCACCTTAACCCAAGAAATCGACAAGCTCAAACAGTGGATTGAACAAGATGCCCAGCTCTGGGAAGAAATTGCCCCCATTGCCGAGCGCTATGGTGCAGAGTCCGAGGAGTTGGCAGAGTACCAGCAGCAGTATGAAATCTACAAGCAACAGGATGAAGCACGAGCGCAGCAATACGAAGCTCAACGGCATCAGTATCAAATGAATGCGAATTATTGGAATAGCAAGGTTCGCACTTGGGGTATTACGGGTTGGCACTCAAGAAGTTCCTGGCTGCAACTGCTTAAAAAATTACCCGTCTATGGATGGGTTCACAACCACCATGCTGAAGCTCAACGGAATGCCTCTCAACATGCCGCTAATGTTGCCGCTCAAAAACGGAATGCAGCCTTACAACTGCCCACCGCTAAAGCTTACCGTGCGGAGTTTCTAAATAACGCTCCAGAGAATGGTACAGCGATTGACATTCTGCAAGCAGAAGCAGAATATAAGAGCCAAAAATATAATAACCAACTCGCCCAAGTCACCGGCCAACTCGCGCAAACCAATGCCCAAGCCTCAGCAGCCCTAGCCCAAGCCGACTGGTACGAAAAACGAGCAGCCCACCATTGGCATCGCAGTCGCAAAAATGGCCCCACTTGGACAGAGCGCCGGAAAACCTGGAAGCGCGGTAGGTCTGGTAGGAGAGAAGACCATTGGGTTACCCTCACCCACATCGATCATGACTGGATTCTCTGGGATACTTATACCAAGTATGCCAAGCAACTGCGCGAACAAGCCGTTCGTCAACTCGTTGCCACCGATAACCAGTCCCAGCAACAGGAGCGCTTAAAACCCCTAGCCGAACAATGGGCAAGCACCGTCAACGCCGTCAATGCAGCCGAGCCTTCTATTACTGCCAGTCGCAATTTAGTCGAACAGCTAGAAGCCAGTCGCGAACAAATTCCCGCCGCCAAGGAAGCGTTGCAGCAGCTCGAAGATATCTTACCGGAAGTCGAGCAACAGTTAGCTCAAGCGCAAAAAGAAGCCGATGCCTATAACGCCAAAGTTCTCGCCGAATGGAAAGAACTCGAAGCCAACGACAGCCAATATCTGCCCATGGTGGAAGATATTCTCAAAAAACGGGGCGCACTCAACCGCAAATCCCAGGAATTGCAGCATCAACTTGCCGATGTCGAGCAATGGGTAGAGCGGCAAACCGTTGCCCTGACGACGGAAACCGAGGAAGTCAACCGCCTGCGGGAAGACTTAATTGCCCAACGGGAAATCCTGTCCGAACAAATTGCCCAATCTTCCGGTAATGTTGACCTACAAACCAAACAGGCGCAACTGCAAAACGCCCTAGGGTTGCTCGACAATAAAGCCACCGTCTTGCAGCAACAGCAACGGGCATTTAGCCAAAAACGCACCCTCTTGACTGCCGAACATGAGGTCATTCTCGCCGAGCAACGGCTGCTCGATGCCTATCTCACCTCTCCCGGCGACTTAGAGCAGTTGCAACAACAGTTAGCTGATGCACGCGCTGCACTCGCCGAAGCCCAACGGTTGGCAGAGCAAGCGGAAGCCAGCAGTCAGGCGCTCACGGCTCCATTGCAAGAGGTGCAAGCCGATTTATTGGCGCAAAATGACGAGCATTTACGAGCCGCCAAAGAACATCAGCAGATTCTGCGCGACTTGTTGGAAGCGACGGAATTAAACGCCAACTATACCTTGCAAGCAGCCCAGAAACAACGGGAAGTCAATGACCTGGAATTCCAGATTCAGCAACGGTTGCAGGAGATGATAAGAAATGGCAATCAGGAGGCGAAACACCTGCTGGATGTAGCCATGCACAATGATATGGCGACGGCTGCGGAAATCTACTATCGAGATTATAGCGATATTGCCAGCGATACCGGGGGCAGTTGCGCTGGAGGGATTGCCCGCCCGGAAGACCGCGCCCTAGCGAACCGCTACTATCACGAAATGCTCACGCACCGCCAGCTACAGCACCGTGCCCAAGCGCAAGCCAACCACTTCGGCCACCTGAAACGCACGGCCCAAGCTCAGAAGAATGCGTTGCAAGCGCAACAAGATACGGCAGCGAAAATGCTGAAAGATATTAATGACCGCA
The DNA here is from genome assembly GCF_030068505.1 of Roseofilum capinflatum BLCC-M114. Taxonomy (NCBI): domain Bacteria; kingdom Bacillati; phylum Cyanobacteriota; class Cyanophyceae; order Desertifilales; family Desertifilaceae; genus Roseofilum; species Roseofilum capinflatum. Next base: position 3,512 of record NZ_JAQOSO010000019.1, on the reverse strand, counting down.
TTGCCGAAACTCAGGAGGAGCGAGAGCAGAAACAACAGGAGTTAGCGGTGGCTCAAGCCCGTCTAGAGGGCATTACCCGCATCCGGGAACAAACGGAGCAAACGTTTATCACCCTGATAAATTTAGAACAACTGAATCTCGCCCAAGCGCAGTTAGAGCAAACCATCGCTACCCAACGGCAAGAGGACATCGAGAAAGCGGTAGAGGAGCGCTTGGAGCGAGAGGCGATCGAGCTAGAGCGTCAACGGTTAGAAGCGCGGGCGAAGTTGGAGCAACTGGAGCAGTTGCAAGCCGAGGATGCCCTGCTACAAGGGGTGAATGCGGTGCGCTCTCAAGTCGGTTTAGACGGCGTTGATGGGGACTTTAACCCGGTACAGGTGCAGTCGCAAATGGCGACACTGTTAACCCAGTTGCAAAATTTGGAACAGCAACAACCGGAATTACCGCAAGATTTGAAAGCGCTGTTAACAGAGGTTGAGAGTGATATTCATCAGGCTTTGCAAGGCGAAGAAGCGGCTAACATTCAGGGCAATCTGTTTAAGGTGATGGCTGGTTTAATTGGCCAAGTTCAACACTATAAAGCCGATATTAATCGCATCGAGTTAGAGGAACAGTGGGATATTGCCCTGTTACAAACTGCCGAGCAAGATATCCAGAAAGCGTCTAAAGATTTTCTGAAAGAGTTGGAGCGAATGGAGCAGTTGGACGGTGAAAAACAAACTCTCGACCCACTCTATTTGGAGACTTTAAATAAAGTTGCTTTAGCCGAGCAAGCGGTTGATATTTCCAACGAACTCGCCCAACAATCGAAGGAAATGTTGGAGCAAATTATCGAACAACGGGTTGCCGAACGGAAGGCGCGGAAAAAATATTTCTGGAACAGTACATTGGGACTGATTTCGCAAGTCATGACTGTTCTTAGCACTATTGTTTCTATTCTCAGTGTTTCCTTCCCTGTGTTAATTCCTTTTGCCATTGGTTTAAGCCTGGCGACTGCGGGAATTACTGCCATTCAAGCGGTAATGAATGGAGATTGGTTAGGCGGTATTTTCAGTGTGGTAATGGCAGGTTTAAATGCGGTTACCATGGGTATGAGTAATACCCTGACTGCCGGAGCTAAATTAGCTTTGCAATCCCTACAATCTGTGGCTGCGGGTGCTTTTAGTGGCGCACGTTCGATTATGTCTGGCGAGAGCATTCTGGGCTTCTTACAAATCCTCGGCAGTATCGCCAGTGTCGCCTCTGCGGGTGTAGGTGGCTTGGTTAAAAACTTGAGCGCAACCACGCAAAAAGTGATGCTTTCCGTGGTGCAAAGTCTGGAAAAAGCCCCACAGATGATTTATGGAGGGATTAAGGCGATTCAGGATGGTGACTGGTTAAACGCGATAAGCAATATTTTCAATGCTGTTCTTTCCGTCGGTCAAAGTTTTGCCGGTAATTTCAATAGCACTCTGTCTAAAGTTTTGGAAGTTACCGGTAAAGCGGGTAATACGGGTCTGGCATTAGCTGGCGTGATTAAGGATGGTGGCATTGAAGGGTTGCTTTCTGGAATCAATGGTATCTTGAATATCTGGAAAGACGACCTAGTTGGTTTGGTTGATAAAATTTCTGGGAAAGAGGAGTGCATTTGTCCACCTGAGATCGATAGCAAACAGGAATCAAACTCTGATGATCGCGAACTTCAGGAAGTAGCAGAATATTATGGAGTGCCATTAGAAAATGTTTGGCAGGATAAGGATGGCAATATCTACATCGACCCAACAGGAACAAAGTACAGCACTACAAATCCAGAAAATGGTAATCAAGAAGAAAATGAACAACAAAATCAGGAAAAATTAGAAGGATCTGCACAAGGAATATCGCTAACTGAACTTGATGCTAATGGAAATCCAATACGAACTATTCAGTTTAAAGAAGCATACCCACAGCCAGAAGTGATATTAGAGGGAAAATATCCCGAACAGGTTCCCGAAAAGGCAACTAGATATGTTGATGTCAGAGATAGTGGAGTACCGATCGGATACATATATGAGTTAAATGGTCAGTACAGATTTGTTGATCGAAATGGCAACGATTTTCCTTACGGAAATGCTTTTGGCGATCCTTCTTCTTTATTCAAGGCTGATAATTCTGGTGTAGCTTCTGCTGAAAGCAAGGTTCTGGAAAGATATATCAAAGCAGTATTAGATGCTGCCAGTATGACTGGAGACTGGGCTATTGGAAAAGAGCGCGATCGCGTTTTCGGTCCGGGCAGTGTTCAGGTAGAAAGCATGATGGATTCACCAGGGGTCAATCAGGCAAGGGAACTGTTTTATCAAGGTAAACTGTCCCCTGGAGAAGCAAAGCATTATAATTTTGGGCCAAAAGAGTTTTTGGATGCAGGTCTCGATCCAACAGAGCAATTTGTAGGGAGCTATAATGTCAAGGTTTCTCCCAATTCAGATGGAACTGTTCAATTTATCGTTGAAAATACAACAAGCTTGCAGTCTTTCTTACGTTATGTAGAGTACATACCAGGGCTAAAAGATTTAGTTGATCCACCGCCTCTGTTTGAACGTAGTGAAGTTCCGTGGCTGTATGAAAACACTGGTTTTGGGCCAACTGGTAATATGAGGCAGATTTACACCTGGAGTGAACCTCAGCGTCCTAGTACGGCTGTGAGAATAACAAATATTTCTGAAAAATATGTAGATTCTACTCAATCACCCTGGATCAAAAATGGGCGACTGGGTGAAATCAAAGTTACTGGTGGTTATATGGAATCTCGTGGCCACAATTACAAAACTTATCAATCTCAAGCCATATTTGCAGATGGCAAAATTAGAACGATTGGCCCTGGTAATTACAATATTGGCATTGACTATGACGTGAAGGATAAGCGAGTTCGTACATGGTATGGAGGAGAGGTGGTTTCATCTGGAAAAGAAGGTGGTTACGGAACTCGTATCCGTATCAAAACTGATGTCAATTATAACTACAAAGGAACAGACTACCCAGTTTATACAGCTTACGCACACATGGCAGATAGTAAATATCCAAATGGTAGCCAAGTAAAACCAGGAGATAGAGTAATAGCAGGACAAGACATTGGAACACAAGGTAATACAGGAAATTCTTTCGGAACTCATGTTGATTTACAGGTATGGATTGAGGTCAATAATCAGAAAATTAATGTGAGTCCAAATGCTTTAGAATCTCAAATCAAATCGAGGCAGACAAAATAACTCAAGGTAATAAAGATGCGATCGCCCTCTGGTTATCCTTTGGCGATCGCCCCCTCTTCCTCAATCAACCTTCAGGACTCATCCCATGAACATCATCAAAACCCTATCCATCCTTCTCTTTGGCACTACCATCCTAGGTATTGCCTCCCCAGCACAACGGAATTCATGCCTGTAATGAAGTACATTAGAAAGATCCCCCCTAACCCCCCTTAATAAGGGGGGAACAAGAAAGTCCCCCTTTTTAAGCAGGGGGTTTTCAAAGTCCGGGGCAATCTTTAAAAGAAAAGT
>NZ_JAQOSO010000018.1 GCF_030068505.1 Roseofilum capinflatum BLCC-M114 | reverse complement strand
ACCCAACCTACAGTTTTAAGCTTGCCAAGCCACTACTGGACCGGCAAGCTTAAAACTGTGGCCAACGCGATCGCTGTAATTTATTCCATTAGTAAATTGTAGCACATAGCTTACCCATGATTTTAAGCTTGCCGGTCCACTACTGCCGTGACACAGCTAAAATAGTGCATTAGCGTAGGGTGGGTTAGGCGGCTAAAACCTAGACTCTGACAGCAATCTATCAATCCGCCGTAACCCACCATTTTAGGGTTGTCACGGCACTACATAAACTTAGAGGGCTGCTTTTAACTGGGTTTTCGCCATTTCTAAAGCCGTGGGTAATTGACTGGGATCGCGTCCTCCCGCTTGGGCTAAATTGGGTCGTCCACCGCCGCCACCGCCGCAAATTTTGGCAATTTGACCGATAAATTTACCGGCTTGTAAGCCCTTTTGATTGACGGATTTACTAAAGGCTGCGACTAAGCTCACTTTATCGGCTTCAGGAACGGAACCTAAAACGACAGCGCCTTCACCGAGCTTTTGTAATAACCGTTCGGCAGCCGTTTTTAGGGAGTTTGGATCGACATCGAGCTGGGCAACTAAGATCTGAAAATTGTCCACAGATTCGGCTTGGGAGAGCAACTGATCGGATTTGGCGATCGCCAATTCTGCCCGTACTTGCTCTAACTCCTTCTGTGTCGCCTTTAACTCCGTTTGCAGATGACTCACCCGCTCTACCAACTCCTCCGGTTTGGCTTTAAAGCGATCGCCCAATTCCCGAACCACCGCATCCCGCACTTGCAGATACTCGCGCACCGCAGCCCCGGAAACCGCCTCAATGCGGCGCACTCCGGCAGAAATACCGGTTTCGGAAATAATCTTAAACAAGCCAATTTCCGCCGTATTCTGCACATGGGTTCCCCCGCACAGCTCCATGGACACCCCTGGATAGTCCACCACGCGCACCGTATCGCCATATTTCTCCCCAAACATGGCGGTTGCACCCTTCTCCTTGGCTTCATTCAAGGACATAATTTGTACATCTGACCCATGACTTTCACTGATCCAAGTATTCACCTGCTCCTCAATCTGGTCTAATTCCTCAGCCGTCAGAGCGCGGGGACAGTTGAAATCAAAGCGCAGACGGTCAAAGTTGACCAAAGATCCCGCTTGGCCAATATCCGGGTCAACAATTTTCTTCAAAGCGGCTTGTAATAAATGAGTCGCCGTATGATTGGCTTGGGCCCGCATCCGACAAGCGCGATCGATCTGCGCGGTTACCGAGTCTCCGAGGTTCACGGTTCCCCGTTCAATGCGGCCAAAATGGACAAAGAAATCGGACTCTTTTTGCACATCTTCAATACGGATGAGCAGATCTGAACCGGACAGATAACCGCGATCGCCTACTTGTCCCCCGGATTCTGCGTAAAATGGAGTTTGATCCAGCACAATTTGTACCTGCATCCCCGCTTCAGCAACTTCAACGGATTTTCCGTCCACCAAAAGCGCCTGAATTTCCGCCATCCCTGACCGTTCCGTGTATCCCGTAAACTGAGTCGGATGGATATGTTCAGCCAACTGATCCAAAGACCCCTGCACCATCAAATCAATGGTTTCATGGGCCCCTTGGGAAGTCTCAATTTGCTGCTGCATGGCGGCTTCAAAGCCTTCTTGATCCACGGTTAACCCTTGTTCTTCGGCTATTTCCATGGTCAATTCTAGGGGGAAACCATAGGTATCATAGAGCTTAAACGCATCCTCTCCGGCAATTTCCGTTTTACGCTCTTTTAGCACCTTCTCCACGATCTCTTGCAACAGCTTTTCACCCCGTTCTAGGGTGGTCAAAAAGCGCGATTCTTCCTGCTGTAATTGGGATTTAATCAGGGTTTCCCGCTCTCGCACATTCGGATAAGCGCTTTCGGAAAGGGCGATCGCCACTTCTGCCACTTTTTCCGTAAATAATTCCGTAATTCCCAACAACCGGCCGTGACGCACCACCCGACGAATCAACCGACGCAGAATATAGCCCCGGCCAATATTCGAGGCACTCACGCCATCGGCAATCAAATGGACGACTGCTCGCACATGATCGCCAATGACTTTTAGGGAAATCTTCGTTTTTTCCTCACTTTGGTGATAGTCAATTCCGGCACAGTTGGCTGCGGCTTCAATAATCGGAAAAATTAAATCCGTCTCATAATTATTGGGCACAGCTTGGAGAATTTGCGCCATCCGCTCCAACCCCATTCCGGTATCAATATTCTGATTTTCTAGCGGCGTTAAATTCCCATCAGAATCCCGGTTATATTGCATAAAAACTAGGTTATAAAACTCAATAAACCGGGTATCATCTTCTAGGTCTAAGGTTTCATCGCCCAATTCTGGGTGAAAATCATAGTAAATTTCCGAACAGGGGCCGCAGGGGCCAGTGGGGCCAGATTTCCAGAAATTATCCTCTTCTCCCATGCGCTGAATGCGATAAGCGGGGATACCAATTTGATCGCGCCAAATAGCAAAGGCTTCATCATCTTCTCGGAAAACACTGACGACCAAACGCTCTGGGGGCAGTTTAAACACCTTGGTGGAGAGTTCCCAAGCATAGGCGATCGCCTGTTCCTTAAAATAATCCCCAAAGCTAAAATTGCCCAACATCTCAAAAAAGGTATGATGCCTGGCTGTGCGTCCCACATTCTCGATATCATTGGTGCGGATACACTTCTGAGAGGTGGTTGCACGGGGAACCTCAGCCGCACGCTGACCCAAAAATATGGGCTTAAACTGCAACATTCCGGCGATCGTTAATAATACGGTCGGGTCTTCCGGAATGAGGGACGCGCTCGGTAAAATGGTGTGAGAGCGCTGCTGATAAAAATCCAGAAAGGTTTGCCGAATTTCAGCACCGCTCAGGGAGGGAAGAGATGAAGCCATAGCAGTTTCCAAGTTATAATACATCTTTATTTTAAGAGAAACCTGGCACGCGATCGCCCATGTCTATCATCGAAACTCAGTGGGTGTGTTGCGGCATCGATAAATCATGGATTTTGACGAAAAATATTAACCTAGCCGCAACGCACCACACCCACCGACAAATCCCATTAATAAATATGTGAATTTAACCCAAAATTGAATTCGGGGTTCCGTGGATGGTGCGTTATGCGGAAATATGATTGATTTGTAACCATTGACATTTTCTGGCCGCATAACACACCCTACCTATGATGGTGTCGCCCCCACCGACAAATTCCATCAATAAATATGTGAATTTAACCCAAAATTGAATTCGGGGTTCCGTGGATGGTGCGTTATGCGGAAATATCATTGATTTGTCACCATTCGCATTTTCTGGCCGCATAACACACCCTACCTATGATGATGTCGCCCCCACCAACAAACTTCGGGAGCAAGAGCGATTTGATTGGGATGCGTGGTGGATGAGCTTTGGGGCTATTTCAGATGATTTTATGAGCGATCGCAACCAACCCAGTTTACCGCAGCACGATGATTGGTGTGATAGAGGAAGGCTATCATAATAATATTATCGCAATTTTCGACTGATTACAATGGCAGAATATCGGCGAGAATATTGGCAGGGGGCAACCTATTTTTTTACACAGGTGACGTGCGATCGCCAGCCGTGGCTGTGCGACGATATGGCGAGGGTAGCGTTGCGACAGGCGATCGAAAAAGTTCGCCGAAAACGCCCGTTTCAAATTGATGCTTTTGTCTTATTACCTGACCATTTTCATTGTTTGTGGACGCTACCGGAAAACGACGGGGATTTTTCAACACGAATGCGTTTGGTGAAAAGTGACGTGACCAGATCAATCGGCGATCGCTTAAATCTAGAAACGAGAACAACCCCATCGCGAAAAGCCCGTCGGGAACGGAATTTATGGCAACGGCGATTTTGGGAACATCGGGTACGGAACGAAGAAGAATTTGCCGCCTATTGCGATTACATTCATATTAACCCGGTGAAACATGGGTTATGTAAATCACCAACAGATTGGCCGTGGTCAAGCATTCATCGGTTTATTCGACAAGGCATTTATCCCCCCAATTGGGGCAGGTAGGGTGTGTTGCGGCATCGATAAATCATCGGTTTTCACGAAAATGTTGACCTTGCCGCAACGCACCACCCCCACCAACAAACCCCATTAATAAATATGTGAATTTAACCCAAAATTGAATTCTGCGTTCCGTGGATGGTGCGTTATGCGGAAATATGATTGATTTGTAACCATTGACATT
>NZ_JAQOSO010000017.1 GCF_030068505.1 Roseofilum capinflatum BLCC-M114 | reverse complement strand
GATAACGGTAGGGGCGAACGGCCGTTCGCCCCTACATCTGGGACAGGTGAGGATGGTGATGATACAGAATTAGAGGGCGATAAGGCTCCGTATGGCGATGGCGATCGCCCCACTACCGATACTCCTACGGAAGATAACTCGGTTGAGGATAAGGGAGAAGAGGGCGATCGCCCCACTACCGAAACTCCCACTGAAGATATTGCCATTAGCAATAACGGTAGGGGCGAACGGCCGTTCGCCCCTACATCTGGGACAGGTGAGGATGTTGATGATACAGAATTAGAGGGCGATCGCCCCAACCCCGATACCCCTACTGAAGATATCGCTGTTATCGATAGCGTCGAACAGGCGATCGTCCCTACCTCTGGGACATTAGAAGAGCTAAAAACCGGTGAATTTATCGTTGGCGAAACTGGAGAAGTTACCGTTGATTTCCTCTTTGATGGTGGTGGATATAAAGGCGAAGTTGCCATCTTTAGTTTAGAAGGCTTAGAAGATCTCGATCCTAATTCCGAAGAATTTAGAACTGAAGTTTTGCAGCGCATTACCGATGACTCAGATTTAGGTCAAATCATCATTTCCGATCGCACAGAAGGCGCGAAATTCACGGGAGAATTAGGCGAAGTTGACCGCAACTCTGGAGACTATTCTGGTGCGAAAACAGTGCAGATGCAACCTGGAGAAAAATTTGCCGTTGTCCTTGCTCCCAAAGGCAAGATTGAATGGGCTGTTGACAATCCCGATCGCCCCCTCATGTTCTCCCTAGACTCTCAGCAACTCGCTGATACAACGGGAGAAGGACAGACCTTTGCTTGGGAAGATTTGGATGTCGATAGGAATTCAGACAAAGATTACAACGATCTCATTTTCCGAGTTAAAGGAGCAAAAGGTAAAGCCGACCATATTGACAATCTCATTGACCCTGGAATGGTGTGGCAAGATACAGAGTTAGGTCAAGCCATCCTCGATTATGGTCAACCCGAAACCTATTTAACCAGCATCAACCAATTTTATAATCCTCGCGAACCCATTTCCATTTATGGAACTCTGAGCGATGTCGATGGTTTAGATGATATCGATCTTGAGAGTGTAAAAATCTTCTTGGAAACGGAGACTGGAGAAGAGTTTAATGTTACTGATGAAGTTGAGCTAAAGGATGATAGTGGCGATCGCATTGAATTCAATTATCGCAAAGAGTCCTTAGAACCTGGTCATTATCGACTCAGGATAGTTGCTGAAGATAATGATGGTCGAGTTTCCGAGCATAGGGTAGAAAAATTTACGGTGTTGTCCTTGGATGAGGGAGAGGAATTGAGCGATCGCGTCCGATGGTCATTAGAGCGTTCTGTTAACCTAGAACGCTATACCCGCGAAGAACTCGAATCCGCCCAACAGTGGGTCGTTAGCGTCCGTAATGGAGAGTTTTCTGAGGAATTGGCTACCCAACTCGATGCGGTTTCCTTGAGAGAAACTGGACATATTCCCAACACTTACATCTGGGAATTCCCTGAAGGAATCGATCCCGATGAGATTGGGGACAAATTTGCCAGTGTGGGGGCGATCGAATTTGCCTATCCCTTAGTTGCAGTGGATGCAGAATTCTTCAACTTACCTTGGCATCTTGACAATACTGGACAAAATAAACTTAATCCATCCAGTTCAGTGCCTGAAATCGATATGTCTGTTCAAGAAGCTTGGAATATTCATAACGTGACTGGAGCAGGGGTTGTTATTGGTATCGTCGATGATGGATTTGACCAAAATCATCCCGATCTCAAAGACAATTATCTCGACAATTTGAGCAAAGATTTCGATGAACTCGATTCCAAGAACGTTCAAGATGGAAATCAAACCAAGACCCTCACGACGCGAATTGAGTATCGAGAGAAAGAAACTGTACCTCCTGTTGGAGCCAAGAAAACTTCCCGCACAATAATCGCTTTAGAGGGTGATGATAGACTAGACAATCAAAGATTCTCAGGGATTTTGCAAAACTTAGACTTAAATATTGATTTTGCTCTCACCCAGGGCAACATCAAAGATTTGAACGTCAAGCTCAAGAGTCCTTGGAATACCGAATATGAAATCTCCAATTTCCAGAATGGCAAACATACCTATAGCATTGATATTTTCGATCGTGAAATGGTCAATCATAATGTTGGAGAGGATGGAAATAGTAAGTGGGAATTAATTTTTGACAATACCAGCAAGCAGACTCAAGGTACAGTCGTCAAATGGTCTCTAGACATGACCCTAGAGAATCATCATGGCACGCAAGTTGCTGGCGTAGCTGTAGGCAAAACCAATGCCACAGAGGGTACGAGTGGAGTAGCTCCGGGAGCATCTTGGGCGGGCTTAAGAATTGGCTCGGATGGGTTTAAACTCCAGGAAATTGCTGATGTCATTGCCCATGAAAATCAGAACATTGATATCTACAACAATAGTTGGGGAGTCGGATTTTTCCCTAATGCTCTCACTGGTTTTGAACAGAACATTGAAGACGCAACTAAAGATGGACGGGGTGGATCGGGTAATATCTTTGTTTTTTCCGCCGGAAATTCTGGAGAAGATGGGGATAATGTCAACTATAATCCCCTAGCTAACTCTCGTCATACCATTGCCGTAGCTGCCGTCGATCATACGGGTAAACAAGCCATTTACAGTACCCCTGGCGCTCCCATTTTAGTGGCTGCTCCTTCTGAGAAAGTCCACAAATTTTCTTATAATTCACAGAATACTTCATCTCTACCCCCAAATGGTCAAACACAGCAATTTTATTTAGATGATATTCAAGGATTTCCAGATAAGATTGATGATCTGCAAGTTTTACTGAATATCGATCGCCATCACTACGAAGATCTATCCGTATCTCTGGTACATGAAGTCGGTAACCAACAGACGCGAGTCAAGTTATTCTCCGATGTCCCCTTTACCAGAATTAGTCCAAAAAATAGCCTATTCAAGCATGAAACCTCAATTCTTTTCGATGATTTAGCCGATCGCGATCTGCCTTCGCAAACCGTTCCCTTCCATGGTGCATTCAAACCCGCAGAATCCTTAGATATCTTTGCTGGAGCCGATCCCAATGGTAAGTGGTTTTTAGAAATTGAGAATAAACCGGGCGGCAAGAGTATAGGTGGAACCCTCGAAGATTGGTCTTTAATTGTTAATACGGGAGGCATTAAAACCACTGATATTCAGGGCGCAGAAGGAGTAACTAACGGTGGCTATACCTCCAGTTTTGGTGGGACTTCTGCCTCTGCTCCCATGGTTTCTGGAGTCATTGCCTTAATGTTAGAAGCTAATCCTAACCTCACCTGGCGAGATGTTCAGCATATCTTGGTTGAAACGGCTGATAAAAACGATGAACAAGGTGGAAATTGGGAAACCAATTTAGCCAATCATGACGTGAGTTATAAATATGGCTTTGGTGTCGTTAATACTGAACAAGCTGTAGCTAAAGCGAAGGACTGGGAATTAGTAGATCTAGAAGATAAGGTAGGTCATAAAGAAGAAAAAAGAGTTGGTAAACCCATTCCAGAAGGAAATCAACCCCTAACAGTCAGCTTAGATGTTCAGGAATCCATTAACGTTGAATGGGTCGAAGTCATGGTCAATATCGACCATGATGATATCGATAACTTAAAGATTGAACTGGTTCATCGGCAAGATGGAAAAGAAAGCTCCTCTGAACTACTGATCGGTGGAGAAAATGCCGATCAAAGCTTTCCAGGAGATTATATCGAAGATCTCGATCAATGGGTGTTTACCTCACCTAGACATTGGGGAGAAGATTCGCGAGGAACCTGGGAATTAAGAGTTGTAGACCGCGTACCTAACACTAAGCCTGGTGTTTCTGAGGTGGGCAATTTACTCTCTTGGAAGCTCAATATTTATGGAACCGATCCTAATGCCGTTAATCAACCTCCGGAATTGACATCGGTTAATCCATTGGCACAGGCAACCCAAAAGAGTCCCTTTACCATTAGTTATGAGGATTTATTAGCCGCTTCTGATGCTGAAGATCCAGATAAAGATATCATTTCTTTTGAAGTGAGCAATCCAGTTAATGGCACATTGCGTAAGGATGGTGCGGTCATTAATCCTGGGGAAACGGTTGAATTAAAAGCAGGAGAAACTTTGGAATGGACACCCGATAGTGCTGGAGATGAAGTCCCCGCATTTCAGGTGCGTGCCAGTGATGGCGAACTATTTTCAGACACTCCTGTGGATGTGAACATTCAGGTTGAACCCTTACCCACGGTTATTTTGGATATCTCTAGTTCCACTGTTTCAGAAGTGCAACGTCGTGGTTTATTTTGGGTTGAGCTACCTGGAGGCGCATTAACTCAAGATATCACCGTTAATTATACGGTTCAAGGAACAGCAACTAATGGCACAGATTATCAAACTTTAACGGGTAGTGTAACCATTCCAGCAGGTTCAGTTTTTGCTCCCATCTGGATTAATCTCCAGGATGACGATCAATTTGAAGGAGATGAAACCGTCGTCATTACGTTAGCAGAAGGAACGGGTTATGTTGGCGATACAAACACCAGTCATACCATTACTATCCTGGATGACGAGGTAGCCGATCCCTTGAAGGGTTGGACATATGCCACTGATGTTGGTCATGATAGTGTCGCTGGTACAGAAGCCTTTGATGGTACTACCAAGGTTGGTGGAACCATTTATGAAATGTATGGAATGGCAGTTAAAGAAGACCCAGAGACAGGTAGAATTTGGGTTGCGTTGAATTCTAATCTACCGATTACTGGACGCACGGTTCCTACCTCCTGGTCACAAACTTTTTCTCCTTTCTTAACATTTAATGTGCCTGATGGTAATGTGGGCTGGGGCGATATGTTCTTTGATTTCTCTGGTACAGGTAATTTCCAAAATGCTTTAGATTCTGGACAAATGTTTGGAGTTCGATTTGCAGATACTAACGATTCTGGAGTTGAAGCAGGAGTATATCGCGGAGTCTCTGGAAAGAGCGTGGTCAGTGAAAATGCGGGATTCTGGAATCTAGATTCTCATAATAGCTATGTCGTTAACAATGGCATAGGATTAGATTCATCAATGGGAGATCTAGCTTGGCATGATTCCTATTATTATCCGTATGATCGCCCCGGTCTAAAGATGCCCAATGTGATTGACTCTGGCGAACGGGTTGGAGCTGTAGCGATTCACAACCGTACAGAACTGGAAAATCAAGGATTCGATCCCAGCCAATTCACCCAATTGGGAGATGAAATCTTTGGCTTTAGCTTCCAGAAACCCGATGGCATGACCGGTGATTTTATTGCCACCATTCTAAAGGAATGCATCAATGATGGCATGGCGCTTCGTAGTTCTTTTGCTTCAGGAACAAAGGGCCCAAAAGCAAGTGTTGGAATAGGTGCAATACGTTTATAGCCCATTGATCCCCGATTTGTATCCTTATTCACTTTATTTTCCTATGTTCAACCCACGAGATCCGCCCATCCTTTTCCAGCCTACAAGCCTACTAAGGCAATCCTTGTGGCTCGATAATGTAACGTTTTATTACAAGTTTATGCATCTGGCATAAAAACCGCCCCAAAAAACCGAGAACCCTATAGGGGGGTTCCTCAACCGATTCAACCTCAGACAAAACAGGAGACTTTACCATGTACGATTGGAAAACAGAAATCCGCAGCTATAGCCAAACTACCGGCTATGGAATGGACGACTATGATAGTTACTTCTTAAATATAGAAACCAGCGGCCAAGAATCTGTAGCGATTCCCTTTCTGCACTGGAGAGCGAGTTATTCTCCTCGGCCATGGTGGCAAGAACCTGGTCTTGTTCCTGAAGGAACTGCAACTCAACCCGGATTAGATGTTCTCAGCTACATTCAAATCACCAGCGATGACGATCCCGATGAATTCTTCCATTTAATCTTCCCCAGTTTCGATCAGTATAGTCAGACATTCATCGATTTCAATCAGACGTTCATTGACTTGGAGGCACAGTATCGAGACGATCTTGAGATCGAAAATATATTAGCTGAAACGGTTAGATGGGATGTATCGTACAGTTTCGAGGAAGGTAATTTTGATGTCACTTGCATGTTGCATTATGAAAGCAATCCTCAAAGCTGTTCGCCGCAATCCGTACCAGGAGACCCCACTCCAGTGCCAGAGGGTTCCTCAGTTGTGGGTATTGTAGCCATTGGCTTGGCGCTAGTGGGAATGGCGATTCGGCGTTCCTTTTTCCAGAGAGCATAGGGGTTGAAATAGCTCCCTATTATTTAGGTATGTAGGGGCGAACGGCTGTTCGCCCCTACAGATTTTGTAGTAGTGCGTGTCATTTAAAAAGTTTAAGGTTCAAGGGAATTGGGGCCAAATTGCTCCAATAATTCCTCACGAGAAGCATTTAAGCACAAGGGCATAAACTCATCTGGAGATAATGCTAGTAAAGAGTCAATGATAGCCAAGAGCGCCTCATCCAATTGACCAAACCGAGTCCTGAGTAAGGCTTCAATGAGCGATCGCTGTCCCTGTTGAACCCCCTGCTCAAGTCCTTGTTGAACTCCCTGCTCAAGTCCCTGTTGAACTCCCTGCTCAAGTCCTTGTTGAATTCCTTGTTGAACTCCTCGCTCAAGTCCTTGTTGAATTCCTTCTTGTAGGGTATCTTCTCTCCACTTTAGATAAGCTGGTGATAACTCCATAATTAACTCCCTTTCCTCTGGTTCTAACTCTATTTTAGTTTCTACATTAATCCGCCATATTCCTACCAGTTCTAGGATATTGCGACGCTGAGGATCTTCTCTAGGCAGTTCCAGCACTTGCTCAATGGCTCTTTTCTGAGTTCCTCCTTTCCCCAGCATCCTCAACCATAAGGTTTCTGGGATTTCTGGTAGTTTGTTGATGGCAATGATTCCGGTTTGGTTAATTGGGGGTAGCCGATACACTCCTGTATACGGATACTCGGAATCCGGATTAGCGCCCAACTCTTTCAAGAGTCTCTTGGATGCTGTAGGCGTTAAAATCCATAATTGAGGTAATCGCTGTTCATCCAGTGTACGATCTTGACGGTGCAGCTCGGCATGAACGTGAAAGAGTTTGAGAATACAGTTGCGAATTTCTGAATTACTGGGACAGTTGCGATAGGGTTCTAGTAAACAAGGTTTAGAAGCGAGTTGAGCGAGTAAACCCAGGGAAGGTGGGTTATTTACAGGTTCTGGAGAGGGATCGAAAATCAGATCGATTTGTAGGGTTTCCCCTGGAATTTCCCGGCTAATTTCCACTGTTCCCAAGGGTTCGAGCAGTTCCTTGAGATATTGCTTGGCAAATTGGTCGTGGGGTTGACGAGTCACAGAAGAGATATTTTAAGAGGACTAAAGATACTTTACATTTTCCGATACAATTTTACTGGCGATCGCCGGAATAACCCCCCAGGAGTAATCCCCCATGACCCAACCTTGGAAAACTTTACTGAGTCTGCCCCTAGTCCTCAGTGTATTCCCAACCCTCGCAAGTGCCCAAATTATTCCCGACCAGACTTTACCTAATCCCACCCTAGTTGCTCCTGGAAATAATCAATTCACGATTAACGGAGGGACTCAAGTCGGGGGCAACCTGTTTCATAGCTTCAGCCAATTTTCCCTACCCACCAACAATACCGCCATCTTTAACAACTCCCTCAATATTGAAAATATCATTACCCGCATTACAGGAGGGAGTCTTTCTAACATTGATGGCATGATTGAAGCTCATGGTAGTGCCAACCTGTTTCTCCTCAATCCTAATGGTATTGTCTTTGGCCCCAACGCCACGCTCAATATTGGCGGTTCATTCCTCGCCACCACAGCCAATAGTTTTACCTTCGCCAATGGCACAGAGTTCAGTGCGACCAACCCTCAAACCACACCCTTATTAACCGTTAATGTACCCATAGGCTTAAAGTTTGGCGCAACACCCGGCGGAATTGTGGTTCAAGGAACCGGCCATGATATTGTCCTCGAACCCGATGGAGCGGTTATCCGTCAATCGACCCCTGGTTTACGAGTCTCTCCCGGTCAAACTTTAACTCTAGCTGGAGGGCCCATTACTCTGACAGGCGGAAATGTAGGGGCTGATGAAGGTCAGGTCGTTCTGGGAAGTGTCGGCCCTAATGCTGAAGTTGGTCTTACCCCAACCCTAGATCTTAACTATGACAATTCTGTTAATTTCCAAGATATCCAACTGTCTGAGAGCGCTTCTGTGGATGTGAGTGGAGAAGGAGCTGGGGATATTTCTGTTCAAGGTAGACATATAAGCCTTACGGGAGGGTCGCTCATTCTCGGCATTACAGAGGGAGAAAATCCGGGTGGGCTAATTTCGGTCAATGGCTCAGAATCGATTAACCTATCAGGCTTTTCAGAAGATGGGATGATTCCCACTGCCATCCTCAGCGAAACCATCAACACAGGATCGAGTGGTGATATTGTTCTCAATACCCATCGATTAATCATCGGAGAGGGGGCACAAGCTTCGACTTCTACCTTTGCTCCTGGTGAGGGGGGACAGTTAACGGTTAATGCTTCGGGTTGGGTGGAAATGAGTGGAAGAGATCCCTCTGGATTTCCGAGTGGCTTATTCTCAGGAACATTAGGGTTTGGTTTGGGTGGCAGCGTGGTGGTTAATACCAATCGCTTGATTGTTCAAGACGGAGCCGTGATATCGAGTGTTGTAATTCCATCTCCATTTGAGGATGCAGATGCACCGGGCGGGAATATTCGCATTGATGTGAGGGAATTAACGGTGCAAAGGGAAGCGCAGATTAATTCGGATACGTTTGGTTTGGGGAATGCTGGAACAATTAATATCCGAGCTACAGATGGTATTCGTCTGAATGGAGGAACTCCAGAAATTCCGAGTGGTATTTTTTCTCAAGCTGATTTTATCCTGTTGGAGGATGGTGAAATTGCTCCCACAGGTGGCAATGCTGGAACGATTCGGATTGAAACACCATGGTTAAGCGTCGAAGATGGAGCGATTATCTCTTCGGCTACGTTTGCTGAAGGGGAAGGGGGATTAGTAGAAATTCAGGCTTCTGGGGGAATCCAGATTGCAGGATCGACTCCAGATCGGGAATTTGTGAGTTCAATTGCGGCTTCGACTCTCGGCCCCGGACGGGCGGGCGATGTGACCATTGCCACGGGTTCTTTGCTCCTGAGAGATGGGGGACTGCTGACTGCGGGAGCTGCGGATACGGCGACGGGAGATGGGGGAACCTTGCGAGTGACTGCTTCGGAGTCAGTGACGTTGAGTGGAGTAGCTTCCGAGACGCTGCCCACCCGGATAACGGTACGCACGGAAGGGGAAGGGAATGCAGGAGATTTGATTCTGGCAACGGAACGGTTAACGGTGGAGAATGGGGCGCAGATTAATCTGGATGGAATTGGCAGAGATGAAAATAGAAACATCGTTATTGACCAAACTGTGGGCAGTGCGGGGAATATTGTGATTACTGCGCCGCAAGTACAGTTAACTGGAGGACAAATTACGGCGAATACAACTTCGGGCGCTCAGGGTAATATTTTTCTCAATGGTGAAGATATCCGCTTGCGGGAGGGTAGTCAGATTGTGACGAATGCCTTCGGAGAATCCACGGGCGGTAATATTAATATCAATACGGATCTGTTAACTGCTCTGGAAAATAGCGATATTAGCGCCAATGCGGAGCAAAACTTTGGCGGTCGCGTAACGATTACGGCTCAAGGGATTTATGGGACGGAGTTTCGCAATCAGTTAACCCCAGAGAGTGATATTACGGCCACTTCGGCATTGGGCCCCCAGTTTAGTGGTGTAGTCGAGATTAATACCCCAGATATCGATCCGGCTCAGAATGCGGCGGATTTGCCCCAGGCAATTGAAACACCGCAAGGAATTCGCCCCATTTGTCGGCCGGAGGCCGAATTGCGTTCCGGGGAGCGCGAATTAAACGTCGAAGGACGGGGCTTACCGCCAAACCCCACTCAACCGGTGAATCCCGGTTCTGTGGAGGTGGAGATGATTCAACCGGTTACTCCTTCAAGAGAATTTGAAGAGCGATCGCCTCTACCAACCCAGAGCAATTTAACAACCTCTCGCCCTCAGTTACCCATTGCCACCGGATGGGTTATCAATGAGAAGGGAGAAATCTTTTTAACGACAACGCCAGAAAAGGTAACTCCCCATCGCTCCCTACAACCCGATCTAGATTGTGTGCGGGAATGAGACCATGAGTCATAGACGTTATAGTGTCTTATTCCAGTTTTTGATTCAAGGGTCAAAAATAATTAGGGTTGCTCAATGGCAACCCTTAAACCGATCGGTTAGTCAATCATCTACTGACTTGATTTCGGTTCTAGCTTCACATTAGTGGCTAATCCCAAAATCTCAAGCAGTCGAATCGTCATCCAAGTCATATCAAATTCCCACCATTGCAAACCATGGCGAGCTGAATATTGATAGGCATGATGGTTATTGTGCCATCCTTCACCATAGGTGACGAGGGCAACCCACCAGCAATTTTTGGAGTGGTCATGACTTTCATGACTCACATAACCGAACTTATGGGTGGCACTGTTGACAAACCAAGTACAATGGAAAACAACAGCCAAGCGGACAAATATTCCCCAGACAACGAAGGGCCAACCACCAAGGGCATACAATAGAAGACCAAAGGCAACTTGGATGAGGACAAAATTCTTTTGTAAAAACTGATATACAGGGTCGTCCCCAATATCTTTGGTAAAGCGGGGGACTTCACTGCGTTTGGGAATAACATGCAAAAGCCATCCCATATGACTCCACCAGAATCCAGAATTAGAATCATGGGGATCGGCTTCAGTATCGGAATAAAGATGGTGCATTCGATGAAGTCCGACCCAATCTAGCACGCCACCTTGACAGGCCAAACTGCCGCAAAAAACGAGGAAATATTCTAACCATTTGGGAGCTTGGAAGCTTCGATGGCTGACTAAACGGTGAAACCCTAGGGTAATGCCTAAGCCACCAGTAATCCAGTGGAGGGCTAGAGCTAATCCGATGGCCGACCAACTAAAGTTACTGGGTAGGAAGGCAAATAAGGCCGCTAGGTGAATTAAAAGGAAGTAGCCAATGTTGACCCAATCTAGGGGATATTTATTGGTTGTCGCAACACTCATGCAGTAATCTCAATCTATAACAATGCAGGGTTATCCTGCTATTTAGAACGATCGCGCCCCTCTACCTATTATCCGAGAAAGATGAATCCCTCAGAACAGATCCAAGAGGCACAACATGCACTCGCCCCTACTTTTTCTAGCGTGGATGCTCAGATTAAGCAAAATCTCCGAAAAGTTTTGGATGCTTTTCGATCGCAGAAAGTGGGGGTGCATCATTTTTCCAGTGTAACGGGTTATGGTCATAATGACTTAGGGCGGGAAACCTTCGATCGGGTTTTGGCTCAGGTGATGGGAGCCGAAAGCGCGATCGCCCGCGTGCAGTTGGTGTCGGGAACCCATGCGATCGCCTGTGCCCTCTTTGGGGTATTGCGTCCAGGGGATGAGCTACTGTCGGTTGCGGGCGCTCCCTATGACACCCTGGAGGAGGTGATTGGCTTGCGGGGAAAAGGCGCAGGATCGCTGATGGAGTATGGCATTACCTATCGGCAGTTGGAGTTAACCCCAGAGGGTGAAATCGATTGGGAGGCTCTCGCGCAAGGGGTAAGGGAGCAGACGCGGATGGTGTTGATTCAGCGCTCTTGTGGCTATTCCTGGCGATCGAGTTTGTCAATTACGGATATTGCCCAAATTGTGGAAATGGTGAAGCGCCAAAATCCCGATACGGTCTGTTTTGTGGATAACTGCTATGGGGAGTTTGTGGAAGAACTCGAACCGACGCAGGTGGGCGCGGATCTGATGGCAGGGTCGTTGATTAAGAATCCCGGCGGAACCTTGATGACGGCGGGCGGGTATCTGGCCGGTCGGTCTGAGCTTGTAGAGCGGGCTGCTTGCCGCTTGACGGCCCCTGGAATTGGCAGCACGGGAGGGGCCACATTTGACCAGCATCGCCTCTTATATCAGGGTTTATTCTTGGCTCCGCAGATGGTGGGGGAGGCACTGAAGGGGAATTATTTGGTCGGGTATGTGTTCGATCGCCTGGGATATGCCGTAAATCCCGCTCCTTTGGCTCCCCGACGGGATCTGATTCAGGCGATTCGCTTGGGTTCCCCAGAGAAATTAAAGGCATTTTGCCGCGCTATCCAACAATTTTCTCCGGTGGGTTCCTATCTCGATCCGGTTCCGGGGGAGATGCCAGGCTATGAGAGCGAGTTGGTGATGGCTGGCGGTACATTTATTGACGGCAGTACTTCCGAGTTGTCTGCCGATGGCCCATTGCGGGAACCCTATGTGGTGTTTTGTCAGGGGGGAACCCATTGGACGCATGTGGCTATTGCGCTGGAGGAGGCGATCGCGGCTGTAGAGTCCCCATTGTAGGGGCGAACGGCCGTTCGCCCCTACCCAGGTCGATCGCTTAAATCAAGCCATTCGGCAGTTCAACAGAGACAAACGTCAACTGTTGCAGGGTGAATTGACCAGTCAAAACACCCAAGACTTGGTTCGTAGCTGTAATACTCAACACTGTATTACTGCCTTGGGTGGTCGCCGTCAGACCCGTGGGAGTCAAGTTACCGGTCAAGCCAATCAGATCGACTCCAACTTGGTAATCACTGATAATATCGGCTTGTGCAACTGTGGCAGCAGCCGTACCGGTACGGAGGACAAACAGATCGTTACCGTTGCCACCGACCAAGGTATCCGTACCGAAATCTCCGCTCAGGATATCGTTACCATCGCCACCATTGAGCAAGTCATCGCCCTGGCCACCGAATCCGGTATCGTTACCTGCGCCACCAGAAACCGTATCGTTTCCGCGATCGCCCATCAGCGAATCATCACCCAGGTCACCACTGACCAAATCATTCCCTTGACCGCCAAACGCAGTATCATTGCCCTGGCCACCAAACACCTGGTCATCGCCAGTATTAGCACTCACCCAATCATTACCGGCATTTCCATTCATGAAATCATCACCATCCAACCCAAGGAGGGAGTCATCACCCCCCAACGCTAGAATGGTGTCATTACCCGTTGTGCCTTGCAAGGCATCATTCTGCCCATCCGTTCCCGTAATCACTCCAGGAGTCGGAGTCGGTGTTGGCGTTGGGGTTGGACTCGGACTACTCGATGGAGGAGCCACCGGATCGCCCGTTCCAGGACTTGGACTTGGACTGGGGCCAGGGTTAGGACTGGGGCCGGGATTAGGACTGGGGCCAGGATTAGGACTGGGGCCAGGGTTAGGACTTGGAGTCGGAGAAGGAAAGGCTGTCAAGATGTCAGTACCATTGAGGTTACCCACCTTTTCAATGAAACCTGTTCCTCCTGTATTGGCTGTAGCAGAGAAAAAGTTTTGAACCTCTAGATCATCATTAGCATCAAACGTCCCGTTATTGTTCAAGTCAACAATCAAACTGGTGCTAGTGTTGTTGACCCGAAATACTCCAATATTTCCAGTGGTCGCAGTTTGACCTGGGCCAGTGGTTTCCAGAGTTGTGCTGTCAATCTCCAGCACATCTAATGTCCCACCAGCATCATCAATCTTGCTGCCTTTAGCATTGGTAGTCGTCAGCTTATAAGTATCGCTTTCCAACCCAGCTTGCAGAGTTAAATTACCCGTAGCCCCTCCGGTAATCATGTCTGCTTGTGCAGAACCAATAACCCCACTTTCAATATTCGTCAGAGTGTAACTAATACCGGTTGCCGTTGCTGTGCCAGCCGTTAAATCAACGGTAAAGCCAACTGTTGCCTTAGCAAAGGAGATCCAGTCATTATTGTTACCCCCATCAAAGGTGGAGCCATTTCCATCCAGACCAGCAATTAGGGTATCATCACCATCTTCACCAAAAACTTGGTTCGTGCCTGCACCACCTTCGAGGTAGTCATTGCCTGAACCCCCTCTGAGTTCATCATTTCCTTCTCCACCAATCAGGCTATCATTATCATTTTGCCCTTCAAGTTTGTCATCTCCTGCCCCCCCAAGGATTGTGTCATTGCCATTGCCTCCTTGAAGTTTAGTGTCATTATCTGCACCCCCATCAAGGTAGTCATTACCATCATTTCCTTCTAATTCATCTTGTCCAGCACCACCGAGCATGGAGTCATCATTACCTTCACCAAATAATGAATCATTACCGGCTTGTCCTAGGAGGGTATCATTACCATTGCCACCGCGCAGTTCATCATTGCCTTCTCCACCATCTAGGGAGTCATTGCCTTCTTGTCCTTCGAGCTTGTCATCTCCAGCCTCTCCTAGAATGGTGTCATTGCCATTACCACCCTGGAGTTTAGTGTCATTATCAGCACCGCCATTGAGGTAGTCATTACCATCACCACCTTCTAATTCATCTTGTCCAGCGCCGCCAAGCATGGAATCATCATTACCTTCACCGAATAACCGGTCATTACCGGCTTGTCCTAGGAGGGTATCATTACCATTGCCACCGCGCAGTTCATCATTGCCTTCTCCACCATCTAGGGAGTCATTGCCTTCTTCGCCTTCGAGTTTGTCATCTCCAGCCTCTCCTAGAATAGAGTCATCTCCATTCCCTCCCTTTAAGGTTTGGTCGTTCCCTGCTCCTCCATTGAGGTAGTCATTATCGTCACCACCTTCTAAGCGATCATCGTTATCTCCACCGAGAAGAGAGTCCGCTCCGGCTTCACCAAATAATGAATCATTACCGGCTTGTCCAAGAAGGGTATCATTACCATTACCTCCTCGAAGCTCATCATTTTCCGTTCCTCCATCAAGGGAGTCATCACCATCTTCCCCTTCGAGCTTATCACTGCCGGTATTCCCTAGAATGATGTCATTGCCAGCACCGCCTTTGAGGACTGGATCGTTGCCTTCTCCACCATCAAGGGTATCTTGACCTGCACCGCCTTCTAGGTTATCGTCTCCCGATCCGCCAAAAAGGTTATCGTTACCGTCTTCACCCTTAAGGTTATCGTTACCATTTCCTCCATCTAGAGCATCGTTCCCCAGTCCACCTTCGAGGTTGTCATTACCGTCAGCAGCAGTGAGAACATCTTCTCCTGCTTGACCCTTGAGGACATCATCACCATTTCCACCATTGAGAACATCGTTACCATCCCCACCTTCAAGGTTATCGTTCTCATTGTCTCCATTTAGAACATCGTTGCCAGCGTTGCCTTTAATGTTGTCATTGCCATTCTGACCAGTAAGGACATCATTACCACTACCGCCTGTAATATTATCAGCATCATTAGTTCCAGATATGATCGTATCTTGTGTTTCTGTGGACGCATCGAAATCTGCCATGAGTTTAGTTCCTCCAATCGTGTCTCAAATGATTTGACAGTATTAATAGCAGGTCATCAGACCACTGGATTAAGCTGGTTAGGTTGTGATTTAATTCCTGTGAGAAATCAAGAATTTAGCTAGTCCAGCTTAAGTCAGTCTATATCTTAGCTCTACATTGCTGGAACTACAGACTCATTAATGGCAATTCCAGATTATTTTTTCGGTAATGTGATAGAGCTAGATGAAGGTCAAACAGGGCATAATAACAAATTTCTACAAAGTTTGCTACTTGAGTGACACAAGATACAAGAGGACTTGTGTTTTTTATTTGCGAGAAATCTATCTCAGTGAAATGCTAAGTGAGAAGGCTGAACTGAATTTATGGAGGGTTCTGGCTAACGGTTTATGTTTATGTAAATACTTGTTTTTTTGTATTATAAGCAACATGACTAAAGTTCGTTTTCGGTTGAGCTGGGTTTCCTCAATTTAAGTCTGTGTTAACTGCCTTGAATAAGGGCAAGTATTTATACTTAAAAGATGGAAGCAATCAGGCTAATTTTATGAATTAGATTCAAATCATATCATTTGTAACAAAAATTATAGTTGGTATAGATTAGGATGAAGGTTTCAGTCCTAAAGCTGAAGGATTTTGGTGAGCGAATCCACAACATAACCTGGATAAGTGATGGAGAACTACAGAAATGATAGTTTTCTTAGTATGTATGTTGATGGGATGCTGTAGTTAGATGGATGATGGTGAGAATGGCAGACGATAAGCTCAATGATGTAATGTTTATGAGTTCTATGTTACGGTTGTTGGGGATTATGGCGATCGCCTCCTCGATCAGTATTCTAACTCAAGCTACAACTGTAAATAGTCACGAGATGGATCGGAGAATGACTACGGGGAGTAACCCCTCTACCCAGTCAAGTCTACCAGACAATAACAGCGATCGCTCCCAAGGTCGTTTGATTGTATCCGATCATCAGGGAATTCCTCTCCTCCTTGCCAGTTTAGGACTCAGCAGTATTATTTTGATCGCTAAAACCTTGAAGAAACACAAAGATCCAAGTCAAAAAAATCATCAAGATTTTAATCATATTTTATGGGAAGCGAACCCAGCTTTTTTTGTGGCTATTGGTATGGATGGAAAAGTCCAAAAGTTCAACCAAGCGATGCTGGATATTTTAGGATACTCTGAAGAAGAAGTGATTGGTTTAGACTATCTATCTCACTTCGTTCCTGAAGCGGATCGTGCTGCATTATCTCCGGTCTTCAATCATCATTGTCATTCCCTAGAACCCACCTGTCATCAAAATCGCATATTAACTAAAAAAGGTCAAGAGATTTTAGTTGAGTGGCATGGACGCTCTATCATTAATCCAGAAACCCATACCATTGAATATTTCTTTGGTCTAGGTATTGATATTACTGATCGTCAACGTCGAGAAACAGAAATTCATCTTCTTTATCAACTCACTAAAACCGTGAGTGAATCTAAGAATTTTGATCAAGCTCTGTCGGTGACCATGGAGCTGATTTGTGAAACGACTGGCTGGGATCTTGCGGAAGCCTGGATACCTTCAACTCAGAATTTAGATCTGGTCTGTAGTCCAGTTTGGTATCAACATAGTCAAATCAATCAAGAAAATACTGAAAAAAATCAACGTTTTCGAGAAATCAGTAAAAAAATAACGTTTGCCCCAAATGTGGGTTTACCTGGACGAGTTTGGTCTTCACAAAAAACAGAATGGATTTTTGATGTGTCTCAAGAATCTGGAGAATTATTTTTGCGGAACAAAATCGCCGCAGAATCAGGAATAAAAGCGGGATTTGGTGTTCCTATTTTGGCGAACCATTATGTTTTAGCTGTTTTGGTTTTCTTCAGCAGACGCTCTCAAGAAAAAGATCCTAAATTAATGGAATTAGTGGCTTCTATGGCGATGCAATTGGGATCTGTTTTTGAATCTAAGCAAGCTGAAGCTAAATATCGGAGCATTTTTGAGAACTCCATGGAAGGAATTTTTCAAACTACTCCGGAAGGCAAAATGATTGGTGCTAACCCTGCATTAGCCAAAATTTACGGCTATGAATCGGCCGAAGATTTGATTGAGAATATGGCAGATGTAGAACATCAATTGTATGTTCACCCAGAGAGTCGGAAAGAATTTAGAAGGTTGTTACAAGAGCATGGATTTTTATCCCAGTTTGAAGCGGAAATTTATCGTCAAGATGGGAGTATTATTTGGATTTCAGAACGGGCAAGAGCGGTTAAAGATCCTCATGGAAAGTTATTATATTATGAGGGGTCTGTAATTGATATTACAGAGCGAAAACAGCAGGAACAAAAACTTCGCTATTATGCTTCCCATGATTCGCTGACGGGGTTAACGAACCGGGCCTATTTTTTGAAAGCGTTAGCTAAGGCGAATGCCCGATATTATGAAAATCCTAACTATCGATTTGCAGTTCTGTTTATTGATTTAGATGGGTTTAAGGGGATTAATGATAGTATGGGCCATTGGGTGGGAGATTTGTTGCTGATTGCGATCGCCTGGACTTTAAGACAATGTATTCATGAAGACGAGATGATCGCCCGATTGGGTGGGGATGAATTTACCATTCTGGTGGAAAATCAGGATCATCTACAGGATGTTATTAATATTGCTAATCGTATCCATGAAAACCTCAAGCAACCCTTTAAGTTAGGGGGTCATGATGTGTTTATGCAAGCTAGTATTGGCATTGCTTATAACTTGCCGGAGAATCAGGAGGTGGATGATGTTCTCCGCAATGCCGATATTGCTATGTATCGAGCGAAAAAGAAAGGTAAAAATTGTACGGTGGTTTTTGATTGGGCCATGCGCCAAGAAGCCATGGAGCGAATGCAAATTGAAACGGATCTACGCTTATTACTCTATCCAGAGAATAAGAATTATGCACCCCCAGGAGAATTTTATGTCTATTATCAACCCATTGTGGCTTTAGGAACGGGAAAAATTGCTGGGTTTGAATCCTTAATCCGATGGTATCATCCCCAGAAAGGATTTATTTCACCGGCGGTATTTATCCCGGTGGCTGAAGAGTCCGGCTTAATTGGTGCGATTGGGGAATGGGTCTTACTAGAAAGTTGTCGGCAATTAAAACAGTGGCAAACCCAATTTAGTGATTTTTCCCGTCTTAAGATTAGTGTGAATTTATCGAGTCGTCAGTTAACTCCAAGTTTGTGCGATCGCATCGATCGCATTTTAGCCGAAACTGACTTACCAGGTCGATACTTGAAGCTAGAGATTACGGAAACCGCGATTATGGAAGATCCCGAAAGCGCGATCGCCATTTTCCAGGAACTGAAGAAACGCAAAATCCAACTCTCCATTGATGATTTTGGTACAGGATACTGCTCGTTAGCTTACTTGCATCGTTTTCCGATTGATACCCTGAAAGTCGATCGCTCTTTTGTGCAAAAAATGACTCAATGGGGAGAAAATGCCGAAATTGTCCATACTATTATCGCTCTGGCTCATAGCTTAGGTATGGAAACCATCGCCGAAGGTATTGAAACGATGCCTCAGATGCAACAACTGCGCGGTTTAAATTGTACGTTTGGCCAGGGTTACTGGTTCTCTAAACCATTAAATGCTGAAAATGCTACTCGACTTCTAAAGGATAAAAAACGGTTTTTAGTTAACTCAAACCTGCACGTACTTTAACTCCATATTCAGATTCAAATACCTCTTTTTTGTCGTCAATGCTCCAAAGCTCTAATTCACAGTGGTCATTTTCATGGGCTGGATTAAGTTTCAAATATAGCTCTTTCGTTGAGGGATTATAATGACAATCGAAGGACTCAACGGCCCCAAGTTGGCGGCGGTCTAAAGCAACGGCTAATCGCAAGAATGGACTGACTTGACTGACTAATTTGCGATCGCTCTTATGCATCAAGTTCGCATAGTTTTCATGCTTTTTTTTGGGGGCACTTTTACGGTGATAGCGGGCGATATTGGCAATAATCTCTACTTCATTCTCCGTATAGCCCAGGAGTTCCCCATGGCGAATTAGATAATAGGAATGTTTATGATGGGCTGAATGGGACACATAAACGCCACAGTTATGTAAAATTGTGGCGACAT
The DNA here is from genome assembly GCF_030068505.1 of Roseofilum capinflatum BLCC-M114. Taxonomy (NCBI): domain Bacteria; kingdom Bacillati; phylum Cyanobacteriota; class Cyanophyceae; order Desertifilales; family Desertifilaceae; genus Roseofilum; species Roseofilum capinflatum. The sequence goes on along the minus strand of NZ_JAQOSO010000017.1, from coordinate 42,560 downwards.
AGAGCAGTTCCCGTTCTGAGTTTCCCCAATAATGGAGAATTCCTTGGGTTTGATCGAACAAATGTACGGCAAAGTTAGCCATGCGCTCGCTCGATTCTAAATTAACATGGTATTTCTGAGCGACTTTGAGGACGCTGCGATAGCGAACTTGGCTTTGATATTCTAATTTATCGCCGATTAAACCATGGGAGAGCATCCAGTCTACAATAATGCCTTCGCGCAGGGCACGCTCGCAAATCACCAGGGAATCTATCCCCAATAACTCCATGGCTTCCTGGAGAATTAAAGCACCGGCGATAATAATTTCCGATCGCTTTTCCGACATGCCTGGAACGTCCGCCCGATCGCTCTCTGGCAACTTCCGCAGACGCTCGATAATTTTCTGCAAGTTTTTCAGCTTTAGCTCGTAACCGGTTAAGGGACTCGGTTCCATGCCTAACTCTTGCCAAGCATCAATACAGGCTAGGGTTTCAATGGTTCCCGATGTGCCGACTAACCGAGGCGTTTCTCCCGGCTCAAGATAACTTTGTAGCTCTTCAACCGCTCGCTCTAATCGCCCTCGAATATAGGCTTTCAGATAATTAAACTCGCGATCGCTGATCGGATCGGTGGTTACGAACTCCGTCGTTAACCGTACCGCTCCCACCTTCGTGCTACTGAGCGATCGCGGTTCTTGCCCATCCCCCAAAATTAACTCCGTCGATCCCCCCCCAATATCAATCAAGGTATGGGGAAGCCCCTGAAAGTCCATTCCCGACAGCACTCCTAGATAGATCCGTCGCGCTTCTTCTGGGCCAGAAATCAGGTTTACCTCTAAGCCAATTTCTGATTTAATCTGCTTGAGGAAATTTCGCCCATTGGGGGATTCTCGTACCGCACTGGTGGCAACAGCAACTATTTGATCGACTTCCAGACTTTTGGCAATCTGTAAGAAACGGCGAAAGGCCGCGATCGCCCTCTCCATAATCTCTACCTTCAGCTCCCCTGTCTTCGGGTTGCGATCGCCCAAACGCACTGTTTCCTTTTCCCGATCAATAATCGTAAACGCCGGGAGTGTCGGATCGATGCGAACCACCACCATATGCACAGAATTGGTTCCCACATCGATCGCCGCTAACATCTGCGGGGTTTCCGGTTTCGGAAATGTAGGACTCTGAATCAGGGTTGAGGACTGGGGTAGAGTATTAACCATGATAATGTTCTTCGGCCTAAGCTTTACAATCCAGGGTATCTTTAAAAGGGACTCAATTCACCTTTTCTATGATTGAACATATTGTCTTGTTTCAATTTAAACCTGATGTCTCGCCAGAATCCCTATCCGCTTTCCTCAATGGACTGAGAGGATTAAAGGGGAAGATCCCTGAAATCCTACAGCTCTCCTGTGGCGAAAATTTCTGCGATCGCGCCCAAGGATTTACCCATGGCTTAGTCGCTCGCTTCCAAGATGCTTCCAGCCTAAAAACCTATCAAGATCATCCCGCCCATCAAGAAGTGGTACAAAACCTGATTAAACCCATTGCTGTTAATGTTTTAGCCATGGATTATGAGATTCCAGAAGAGGGTGAATAGGATGGGATGGGGAGATGGGGAGATGGGGAGATGGGGAGATGGGGAGATGGGGGGATGGGGGGATAGGGAGATGGGGAGATGGGGAGATGGGGAGATGGGGGGATGGGGAGATAGGGAGATGGGGGGATAGGGAGATTGATCCCCAATTACCCATTACCAATTACCCATTACCAGCACAAAGCGCTATTGAATCATGGAATTTGAGCAAGTCCGGACGGCATTTCAACAGATTTGGGGATATGACGATTTTCGCTATCCCCAAGGGGAAATCATTCAGACCTTATTAGAACAACAAGACGCGCTAGTGGTGATGCCCACCGGTGGCGGAAAATCCATCTGTTTTCAACTGCCTGCTCTCTTACAAAATGGAGTGACTTTAGTCGTTTCTCCCTTAGTCGCACTGATGGAAAATCAAGTGCAAGAATTGCGCCAACGAAATCTCAAAGCTGCCTCTGTCCATAGCGAACAGCCGACTTATGTCCGCAAACAGGTCTTTCGACAACTGGAAGAGCAACAACTGAGATTACTTTATCTCTCTCCGGAAACCTTGCTCAGTCCCCCGGTTTGGGAGCGCCTCTGTTTACCCAAACTTCGGATTAATGGACTGATTTTAGATGAAGCCCATTGTTTAGTTCAGTGGGGGGAAACCTTCCGCCCCGCCTATCGCAGATTGGGGGCGGTTCGTGCTGCCCTATTGAAGCATAAACCTAGGGGGACAAAATTGGCGATCGCCGCTTTTACCGCTACAGCCGATCCTCGCACCCAATCCATTCTCAAACAAGTCTTAGATCTCCAAGAGCCGCAAACCTTTCTCCTCAACCCCTATCGGGACAATCTCCATTTAAGCGTTAACATTGCTTGGTCACCTAAAGGACGTAAAAACCAAATTTTACAGGTTCTTAAACGAGCCAATGGGCAAACCGGCTTAATCTATGTTCGCACCCGCAAAGATAGCGAAATGCTCTCTCAATGGCTCCAGCAACACCAATTAACCACGGCTGCTTATCATGCCGGTTTAAGTCCAGAGGAACGGCGAACGATTGAAAATCAATGGTTTGAGGAACAGGTGCAAGCGGTTGTCTGTACCTCTGCATTTGGCATGGGAATTAATAAATCCAATGTGCGCTGGGTGATGCACTTCCATCCCCCCCTACTTTTATCGGAGTATCTGCAAGAAGTGGGGAGAGCGGGACGAGATGGACAACCTGCCAAAGCCATTACTTTAATCAGTGAACCGACGGGATGGCTCGATCCTGGGGATAAACAACGGCAAAAGTATTTTATCGGCCAACAGCGATCGCTCCAACAACTGGCTCAAAGCCTCACCCATACCCTACCCCCCCAGGGCGATGTACGGCAGCTCAGTCAATCCCATCCCCAAGCATCTCTCGCCTTATCCGTGTTGCATAGCCAAGGAAAGCTGGAATGGAACAGTCCATTTCACTATCAAATCCTATCGAGTTCCCCATCTAGCGACTTCGACAATAATCGAGCGCTAAAACAGATGCAGCGTTATTTAATCACCTGTAGCTGTCGCTGGAAATTCCTCCTGCAAGCCTTTGGATTTAACGTGGCAGACAATTATCGATGTTTGAACTGCGATCGCTGCCTATCCCTCTTTTTTCCGAAAGTGAAAGAAGAGGGATAACTAAAGAATAAATATCAAGTAAGGTGGGCAGGGGATAAGGGATATTGTTCAAATTCTACAAGCTACAGCCCTGCCAACCCTACCATAGATTGGCCGTCATCTAAGGTAGATCGGTCGATCCCATTAAGTAGCGATCGCACTCTCGCGCTGCACCGCGTCCCTCATTGATCGCCCAAACCACCAAACTCTGACCGCGACGGCAATCCCCAGCAGCAAAAACACCAGGAAGGCTAGTCGTAAAACTGCCATGCTCTGCTTTCACATTGCTGCGGCCGTCCCGTTCCAAACCCAGGGCATCTAACAGGGGTTGTTCTGGCCCCAAAAATCCCATCGCTAACAGCACCAATTGCGCTGGTAGAACCTTCTCCGTACCTTCGATGGGTTTAGGAATAAAGCGCCCTTGCTCATCTTTCGTCCATTCCACTTGCACCGTATGCACGGCCTTTAATTGCCCTTGCTCATCTCCCTCAAACCGGGTCGCAGTCGTCGTATACACGCGGGGGTCATCGCCAAACACCGCCGCCGCCTCTTCCTGACCGTAGTCCAGGCGGTAAACTTTCGGCCACTCCGGCCAAGGATTATTCGCTGCCCGACTCTCTGGTGGTTTGGGCATAATTTCCAACTGCGTCACACTCTTACAGCCATGGCGCAGAGAAGTGCCTACACAGTCCGTTCCCGTATCGCCACCACCGATAATAATCACATCCTTACCGGCTGCGGAAATATAATCAGAAGTCGGATTTCCTTCCAGTACCGTGCGCGTATTCGCGGTGAGAAACTCCATGGCAAAATGAATGCCCTTGAGATCCCGGCCTTCAATTTCCAAATTGCGGGGTTTCGTTGCTCCCGTACACAGCACCACCGCATCAAAATCATTAAGCAGATTCTCCACCGGCAGATCCTTACCAATTTCCGTATTACAAACAAAGGTCACCCCTTCCGCTTGCAACACATCCAAGCGGCGCAAAACCACCTCTTTCTTATCCAACTTCATATTGGGGATGCCATACATCAGCAGTCCCCCTGGGCGGTCTTCCCGTTCGTAGACCGTCACCCAATGGCCTGCCTGGTTAAGCTGTGCTGCTGCGGATAAACCGGCCGGCCCAGAGCCAACCACCGCCACCTTTTTCCCGGTTCGTTGCGGGGGCAATGTGGGCGTGATCCAGCCTTCATCCCAACCCTTTTCGGCAATGGAATACTCAATATTCTTGATGGTTACTGGAGGGTTGGTAATGCCCAAAACACAGGCTCCTTCACAGGGTGCGGGACATACCCGGCCGGTGAATTCGGGGAAATTATTGGTTTTGTGCAGGCGATCTAGGGCTTCTTCCCAGAGTCCTCGATAAACCAGATCATTCCATTCCGGAATTAAGTTATTAATCGGACAACCGCTTGCCATGCGACTAATTTCTAATCCCGTATGGCAAAAGGGTGTGCCACAATCCATACAGCGAGCGCCCTGGGTTTGCAGGCGATCGTCATCCATATGCAGATGGAACTCATCCCAATTTTGTATCCGCTCCTGGGGCGATACCTCGGCTGCGACTTCGCGCAGATACTCCATAAAACCCGTTGCTTTTCCCATAATTGATTCAATCTCTCTTCAAATACACAACACGCTTAATTGGGGGTGGGGGAATGGGGGAGTGGGGGAATGGGGAGTAGATGTTGCCGCTCCCTGAGCGGAGTCGAAGGGAGCGCTCCCCATCTCCTATCCCATCTCTTATCGACTAGCTGCCGCTAATGCGGGCAATGTCGCGGGCATTCTCTTCAAACGCCGCAGACAGGGCATCATCACCGCTTAAGCCATTGGCTAAGGCGTTCTGAATATGCTGGAGAACTCGCTTGTAGTCGCGAGGCATCACCTTGACAAATTTCTGGCTCATGGACTCCCACGATCCGAGGACTAATTCAGCCCGTTTGCTGCCGGTATATTGGCCATGTTTGGTGATCATTTCGTGGATCTCGCGGATCTCTTCTGGATCTTCCAGGGTTTCGAGATCCACCATTTCCCGGTTGCAACGGGTGGCAAAGTCACCAGCTTCATCCAAGACATAGGCGACACCGCCACTCATTCCGGCGGCAAAGTTGCGCCCGGTTTTGCCTAGAATGACGACTTTTCCGCCGGTCATGTATTCGCAGGCATGGTCTCCTACGGCTTCGACGACGGCTTGTACACCGGAGTTACGGACGCAGAACCGCTCGCCTGCCATACCTCGGATATAGGCTTGACCGCCGGTTGCGCCGTAGAAGGCGACGTTACCGACGACGATGTTCTCAGCCGGGACAAAGGTGGAGGATTTATGGGGATAAAGAATGACTTTACCGCCGCTTAGGCCCTTGCCGAAGTAGTCGTTGGCATCCCCTTCTAACTCTAGGGTGACTCCTTTGGGCACGAATGCGCCAAAGCTTTGACCGGCGCTGCCTTGGAAGTGCAGGTGAATGGTGTCTTCGGGGAGTCCGTCCCAATGGCGTTTGATGATTTCGTTGCCGAGAATTGTACCGACGACGCGGTTGGTATTTTTGATCGGTAGGGTGGCGCGAACTTGCTTGCCGTGTGCGATCGCCTCTTTGCACAGATCCAAGAGTACGGTCATATCCAAAGATTTCTCTAACCCATGGTCTTGGGGAATCTGGCAATAGCGCCCCACTTCCGGGCCGACTTCGGGTTGATGGAGGACTTTGGAAAGGTCAATGCCTTTGGCTTTCCAATGGTCGATCGCCTTCTTCGGCTCTAAAACATCCGTGCGTCCGATCATCTCATTCACAGTGCGGAAGCCGAGTTGCGCCATAATTTCCCGCAACTCCTGAGCGATAAACTTCATGAAATTAACGGTGTATTCGGGGTCGCCGCTAAAGTTTTTCCGCAGTTCGGGGTTTTGGGTGGCAACACCGACGGGGCAGGTGTTTTTATGGCATACCCGCATCATGATACAGCCCAGGGTGACGAGGGGCATGGTGGAGAAGCCGTATTCTTCTGCACCGAGGAGAGCGGCGATCGCCAAATCTCTTCCCGTTTTCATTTGTCCATCGGTTTCCACCACAATACGCGATCGCAGATTATTCAGTACCAGGGTTTGGTGAGTTTCCGCTACACCCAACTCCCAAGGCAGTCCCGCATGTTTAATCGAAGTTTGGGGACTCGCTCCCGTGCCTCCGTCAAACCCGGAAATCAGGACGACATCGGCATGAGCTTTGGCAACTCCGGCGGCGATCGTTCCTACCCCGACTTCGGACACCAATTTTACATTAATCCGCGCTTCCCGGTTGGCGTTTTTCAGGTCGTGAATTAACTCCGCCAAGTCTTCAATGGAGTAAATATCGTGGTGGGGAGGCGGCGAAATCAAGCCCACACCGGGAGTCGAGTGGCGCACTTTGGCAATCCAAGGATACACCTTACGCCCTGGCAATTGCCCCCCTTCTCCGGGTTTCGCCCCTTGCGCCATTTTGATCTGAATTTCCTTGGCTTGGCTGAGATACAAACTCGTCACCCCAAACCGTCCAGAAGCCACCTGTTTAATGGCGCTATTTTTCGAGTCTCCGCGATCGTTTGTCCAGGTATAGCGCTCTGGATCTTCACCCCCTTCCCCGGTATTGGATTTACCGCCGATCCGGTTCATGGCGATCGCCAAACTCTCATGGGTTTCCTTAGAAATTGACCCATAGCTCATGGCTCCCGTTTTGAAGCGTTTGGTAATGGCTTCTACCGGTTCCACTTCTTCTAAGGGGATCGGATCTCTAGCCTTGAACTCCAGCAGATCCCGCAGTCGGAAGAACTCCTTATCCTGCTGATTAATTTTGGCGCTGTATTGTTTGTACAGCTCATAATTCCCTTCACGAGTTGCCCGTTGCAACAGGTGAATGATTTCCGGAGCCAAGAGATGAGCTTCTCCATCTTTGCGCCATTGATATTCACCCCCAGCATCTAGGGTTTCGATACTAGAGAACCCTTGATGGTGACGTTTGATCGCTTCTTGGGTAATCACATCCACCCCAATTCCTTCTAAGCGGGAAGCTGTCCAAGTGAAGTATTTATTAACGACCTCAGAACTTAAGCCAATGCTCTCGAAGATCTGCGCTCCCCGATAGCTCTGAATGGTAGAAATACCAATTTTAGAGCCAATCTTAATCACCCCTTTGGTGACAGCTTTGATGTAGTTCTTGCAGGCTTTTTCAGCTTCCATCGGCGGAATATGTTTCTCCTCGATCATGGAGCCGATGGTTTCAAAGGCGAGATAGGGGTTAATTGCGCCGCAACCATAGCCAATCAGAACGGCAAAGTGATGGACTTCGCGGGGTTCTCCCGATTCTAGGATAATGCCCACACGGGTACGAGTACCGGCGCGGATCAGATGGTGATGGAGTCCAGAAACAGCTAATAGAGCTGGAATGGGGGCGCGATCGCCGTCCATATCCCGGTCAGAGAGGATGATTAAGTTAATCCCCTCGGCGATCGCCTCATCTGCCTTGGCAAATATGCCCTCTAGGGTGCTTTCGAGTCCTTCTACCCCGGTTTTGGGGTCAAACAGGATTGGCAAGGTCAGAGAGCGAAAATCACCAAACTTATCCTCACCTAGTTGTTTCAGTTGGGCCAATTGGGCATTACTCAAAATTGGAGTATCCAACTGGATCAGGTGACAGCTTTCCGGTTTAGGTTTGAGCAGGTTCCCTTCTTCACCAATGGTGGTAATGGGCGAAGTAATGATCGCTTCCCGGATCGAGTCAATGGGGGGATTAGTAACTTGGGCAAACAGTTGTTTGAAATACTCATAGAGCAATTTCGGCCGGTTGGAGAGAACGGCCAAGGGGGTATCGGTTCCCATGGCTCCTACCGCTTCTACTCCATTTTGGGCCATGGGAGCCAGGAGCATCCGCAATTCTTCAAAGGTATAGCCAAAGGCCCGTTGTCGCTGCACGAGGGGTAAGCTAGGTGCTGTTGTTTCTTTGGCTTCGGGCAGATCGGACAGTTTCACCTGGTGCTGATCCAGCCATTCCCGGTAAGGGTGAGCCGTGGCGATTTGATGTTTAATTTCTTCATCAGCCACAATGCGCCCTTCTTCCATATTCACCAGGAACATGCGACCGGGTTCTAAGCGCCCTTTTTTGGCCACGTTTTCGGGTTCCACGGGCAGGACACCGGCTTCTGAGGCCATGATCACTAAATCATCTTTGGTCACGTAGTAGCGAGATGGACGCAGACCATTTCGGTCTAACACGGCTCCCATCATCGTACCATCAGTAAAGGCGATGGAGGCGGGGCCATCCCAGGGTTCCATTAGGCAGGCGTGATATTCATAGAAGGCTTTACGCTCTTCACTCATGGACTCATGAGCTGCCCAGGGTTCCGGGATCATCATCATCACCGCATGGGGAAGCGATCGCCCAGCTAGGGTCATCAGTTCTAGGGTATTGTCGAAGATCCCGGAGTCGCTGCCCTCAATATTAATAATGGGTTGGATGCGCTCTAGATCGGAGCCAAATTCCTCGGAGGCGGAGCCAAATAGGGATTGACGAGCGTGCATCCAGTTAATGTTACCGCGTAGGGTGTTGATTTCGCCGTTGTGGGCGACGTAGCGATAGGGGTGCGATCGCTCCCAACTGGGGAAGGTGTTGGTGCTGAAGCGCGAATGCACTAAACCGAGGGCGCTTTCTAAGTCCGGATCGCTTAAGTCGGCGAAGTAGGCTTTGACTTGGGGCGGCATTAACATGCCTTTGTACACGAGGGTACGGCAAGAAATGCTAGTGGGATACCAATAGCGATCGATCCCTGGAACTCGGATAGCTGTATGGGAGCGTTTGCGAATCACGTAGAGTTTGCGCTCGAAGGCTAGATCCTCTTCTAGATCGGGATTTCGGGCAATAAAGACTTGCTGCATAAAGGGTTCACTGGCTCTAGCGGTTTCCCCTAAACTGCTGTTATCGGTGGGTACATCCCGCCAGCCAATGACTTTCTGTCCTTCTTCGGCTACGATCTGCTCGAAGATTTCTCGTCCTTTGCTTCTGGCTTGGCGATCGGGAGAGGAGAAAATCATGCCGACGGCATATTTACCGGGTTCTGGCAGGCTGATGCCTTGTTCTTGGGCAACTTTTGCCATAAATTTATGGGGCATTTGCAGCAGAATGCCTGCTCCGTCTCCGGTGTTAGGTTCTGCACCCACTGCGCCCCGATGTTCCAGGTTAACCAGAATGGTAAGGGCTTGGTCAACAATTGAGTGAGATTTTTCCCCCTTCATGTGTACGATGAAGCCAACACCGCAGGCATCATGTTCAAATTGGGGATCGTATAGACCCTGTTTTTGGGGTGATGTGGTTCTGTTCATGGTCTTGATATAGTTGGTTTTCAATCCTCAATGTCCTTTGAAGTAGGGAAACGGATACAGGAAATCGGGATGAAGCCGATCCGTTCATCTGTAATGCACATTTATGTCGGCGACAGCCGAAAGGCGCACTACTTATTGCTTATGGTTTGTTGAAGTCTAATCCCTGATTTTCCTGACACCTCATCTCCTGAGCTGGAAACCGTTGCTTTTAGATGTAGGATAGATTTTGACGGCAAAAAACGGCGATCGCCCATTTCTTAATAAAATGATCAGATCTGCCTCAAGGGTTCTGAAATATTTCTTAATATTTCCTTAACTAGAGTAATTTACCTCAAAATTTGTAGCCAATTTAGCAGACATGGCGCGATCAGCTCCCTGTTGTTGGCGATCGCGCTCTTACTCATTACTCATTTTCTGGAGAGCATAGGCCCGAAAGCGGTCTAAATCTGCTTGAATCGTCGATTCTACTGTGGGGCCGAGCAATTTATCCATCAGCCTGCCGACAATTCCCGGAATGGCATAGGCAACAGTTAATTTAACCACACTGGTTTCATGGCGGTCATAAAAGCGAATGGCTCCTCGATTCGGCAAACCATCCACCGATTCCCATTGAATAATTTGATTGGGAATTTCTTTTAAGATCCGCGAGAGCCAACTAAATTCAAAATTACCCGAAGCTAATTTCCAGCGCGACAATTGGGGATTTTCTTCTAAGACCTGAACCGATTCAATCCATTTCATCCACCGGGGCATTTGTTCCAGGTCTGACCATAATTCCCAAACGAATTCAATCGGCGCTTCAACTTCAACTTGTACGCTATGTTCTAACCAATCTTTCATAAAAGTATTTTGGGTATTTTTGGATCGGTGAGGGCAAGAGGACGTAAAAAATAGACTTTATTCTTCTAGTCTATCATATGGATTCACTAAAAAATTAGACGGATAAATGATACAATTTTCATTGACTCCCAGACTGGTAATCAACCCCTCAACATTACAGAAGTTTGGTGTATTAAAATTACAGGTATAGCTGCCTAAAGTATCCCCTTGACGGTTAAACAGACGGGTATTATAGCCATAGTCGCGGGCGATCGCCCCCATTTTGGTCAACAACTCATAGCGGTTGAAATAACTTGTCTCTCGCCAAACTTGACGGTTGACGACTAAATGAACTTCTCCAGGGGTCTGTTCATCTCTAGGAGGATAGGCCAACCAGGTGACCAGTAAATCCTTGCCATATTGCTCACTGGCCCACCATAAACTCGGCAGGGTTAAGCGACCTTCTTGGATCGTATTTTCCGTAATCACTGCACCTGTACTTAGGTCTACAGGTTTACTTTCCTCAACTGCCTCTACCAACTGAGTATCTAACGGCCCAATAAAGGGAAAAGGTACACCAGGATTTTGATATTGACATTGTGCCTGTGCGGGGTGGGACTCCCCCCAAAACATGATTAGGGTAAGGCTACATCCAAGAAGACCAGATAAGGCAAAGGGGAGCTTAACCATAGGGAAGATAGCGAAACAATGGGATAACTCTCCACTATGGTAATCGGATTACGGGCAATCAACAATTCGATTGAGGAAGTTCCGGATCGGCTGGGACAAGGGTGAATTTTTTAACGGAGGGTGAGCCATGGGGTTTTCTGTAAGATTGATGAGTATTTGGCGCTATTTAGAACTACTGGTTATGTGCGATCGCAGGGGAAAGATCACTGGCGTGCGATCGCTCTATCCCCAAGGTCAAATTACTCACTTTCGTCGCCAAAAGGGTGTCATGTGTAAGCCCAAAATGGTTGTCAAGATCCTCAATATATACGGCAAAGGTGGTTGGGAACTGGTAAGCAGCTACTCTCTGAAATTTTCCCAAGGATATTGTCTGGTTTATACCTTAAAAAAAAGAGTGAAGTGAGTCCCCTTAAGTTCTTTTCAAATCTTCACACATTTGGGAACTTAAAACATCATTTAAACGTCCTGTATTGACAACAGCTACAATGTGAGGCAATACAACCATGTCTAAGTCTGTAATTAGTGTTTTAACTCTTGCCGGTTTAACCTTAATTCCTTTGGGCGCTTTTGCCCAAACCCCAACCATCTTACCCATCGATCCGACCATTCGAGTGGAAGTTGAAGACATTTTTAGCCTGAGTCGGGCGAAAAATTTGGCTCGTCAAGCTGCCGAACAAGCTAATGGGGGGTTAAGTCAATATCGTGCAGAAACCTCTATGCATGGAGATGCAACATCTTCTCCCTTTGTGGATAATGGCGATGGGACTTGGACGTTTAAATTCTATGGGGGTGAACCCGGTTTTTCTGTACCTACGATCGAAAGTGTGGTTACTGTTGCTAAAGATGGCTCTTGGGTGAGAGTAGACTACAACGGGCCTATTCGCTAAAGTAATCCTAAAGTAATCAATTAAAAAGCGGGCAAGATGCCCGCACTTAGTTTTGCTATAAGTAGGATTCGATTTGGCTTCAGTGAACAGTTCTCCTCAACACCACACTCAGCCTGAAAACGTTGTTGTTTTGTCTTAAATTGACCTCCACCCCGACCTAAAGGTACGGTGATTCCTAAACCTCACGTTAGCGAAGCTCCTCCGCAGGAGGCTTTAGGTTTCTGTTTCTTAGCAGTTGCCATAACGCTCAACTCTCTACTGCCCAATTATCCTTCAATGGGTTCATCAGTGGTATAAGCAAGGAACGCTTGATAGCCTTGGCGTTTCAATTTCCGTACCAGTTGAAATGTAGGGGTATGTTCTCGATTGAAAGAGGGATTTAATTGAATTTGAGCGCCTACGATAAAACCTCGATCGGGAATCGCAAGTTTACATCGGGTAACCTGATGGGTGGGGACTTGAGCAACTTGGGCGAGTTCTTCGAGATCGAAGGTTTCTGTATTAATTACAAAAGCACTATAACCAATCTGGGGACACTCTTGAAGGTTCCTATCGGAGGGTAATTCAAAATTGAGTTGGGCAAAAGCGGGTGCAGACAGTCCCAAAGTGAGGGAGCATAGGGTTGCTGAAACCAGGGTATGGAAGTTAATCATAGAGTCATTCAGGATAACTTAAGTTAGGCGATCGCCTTTGTCTTCTTCCCTACGACTGCAACTGGCTATCACCCGGTTAATTTTCCCCTAATTGAAAACTGATTCAGTGTAGCTTGTCCATCGCTGTCTCTTCAGCTACTTTTTTGCCTTCATCTAACAGGTATGCTAAAAAAGCGTTGGCGACTACTGATAATTGCTTACCACTGGGATAGACAACAAACCAATTACGTTCAATGGGGAAATGCTCCACATCCAAGATGGCTAGTTTTCCCATTGCCCCTTCTAGGGCCAAGGTATGTAAGGATAATACGGAGATACCTAAACCGCCCACGATCGCCTGTTTAATGGCTTCATTAGAGCCTAACTCTAGTTTCACCTTCACGCTAATATTCTCCTGATTAAAGAGTTTCTCGACAGCGCGACGAGTGCCCGATCCCTCTTCGCGCATAATAAACGGTTCCCCAGATAGGCGCTCTATGGGAATGTTTTCTTGTTCCACCAGAGGATGTTCTCGCTGGGCCAAAACTACTAACGGATTTTCTAGGAACTGGTGAGCCGCAACATCTAAATTTTCCGGCACTTGGGAGAGAATATAGAGATCGTCCAAATTTTCCGACATGCGAGCGAGTAAGCCTTCATGGTTGAGTACCTGAAGGGAAAAATCGACACCCGGATAGCGCTGACAAAAGGGCCCCAGTAAGCGAGGAACAAAATACTTGGCTGTGGTGATGACACTGAGTTTGAGCTGTCCTTGTTTCAATCCCTTTAAGTCAGAGATGGTCATTTCTAACTGGGAGATGCGCTCAAAAACATCACGGCAGGCCGCGAAAAGTTCTTGGCCTGCCTCCGTCAGATATAGGCGTTTACCAATTTGTTCAAATAAGGGCATTCCCACAGCTTTCGTTAATTGCTTAACTTGCATGGAGATGGTAGGCTGAGTTAAGTATAATTCTTCTGCTGCCCGCGTAAAGCTGCCGTGACGGGCGGCGGCTTCAAAAACTTTTAATTGATGCAGAGTCGCTTGCCTCAAAACCTGTTCCTCAATTAGAAAACACTATTCATAGATAACACTCTATCATAATTATTATCAATATTGCATTAGCTTTATCGATATTCTTGCGCTATCATCTTGATCAGAAAGAGCGAAAGAAACCCTTCCGAGAGGATGCTACCCGGCGATCGCCAGTTGAAGAGGTTAGCACAGGACACCCAAATTCCTAGCTTTGCAGTTCGCCTCATTGTGGCAACCGTAAACTATTTCCCTCTTTAACTGAGCCGTTCAACGGCGTAGCCTCCTTTTTTTTATGCCTTGGACGAGCCGCCTTTTCGTCTAAAAGCACTCTTGCACTGTAATTGTGCAATCTGGAAAAGCCAGAGGACTTACAGACTGTTGACCGAGCAAAATGAGCTGGCGCTGGTAACCATTGGGTTGAGGGTCTTGAAAAATGTGAAGTTGTTGTGAGGTAATGTTGAAAACCCAGTAGTCAGGGATACCTGCTACGGCATAGAGATTGGCTTTAGTGCCGAGGTCGCGGTCAATCGTAGTATCAGCAATTTCAACGATCAAATACACTTCATCGGGTGTGGGATGATGGTCGGCATAAAAGTTGGGATGGGGATGAACAACGGCAATATCCGGCTCAGGTTCTGAGTAAGGATTGAGTTGAATGGGGTCTTGAAGTCGTACCAGAGCGCGATCGCTCAAATGATGTTCTAGCAGCTTTTCAATCCGTTTGCACAACGCACTATGGGCAGGGACTTTGGGCATTTTCTGGATAATTTGTCCCGCAATAAGTTCCACCTGTTCATCGGCTCCCAGAATGCCAATTTCTGCCATTCGATGATAATCAGCAGTGGTAATTAGCCGAAGATGAACCGAAGAAAGGGGAGTGGCAATCATAATTGGGTCAGCCAAGAGATGATGGTTTAATTGTAGCAAAGGGAGAGAGGGGAGAAAGGCGATCGCTCCTGTAGTGGCGATCGGGATATAGACAGACTCCTGTGATAGAAGAGGAGCAGGCTATGAGGGCAAATTTTTCGGCCCTCGCCGACCTGAATGGAATTCCTTTAAAAATGCTATAGTAGACTTTTATCTCTTAAGCGACAGTCATACCCATTTTTAAGTCATTGCTCTGATGTACTTCAGTGTTACTATTCTGGTTTTGTTCAGGGGGTTCTTGCTGTCGTTTCAGTTTCTTCACTAAAATTAATATAAAGACTATGAATAATTTACAAAATAATCCTTCACCAAAAACGGAAATAATAAATTCTTATTTAAAAACGATTGAAAAGAGCTTCAGAGACAACCGTTCTGAAATCAAACTTATCAATTATGGTACGGGTTCTGGGAAAACTCACCAATTTTTTCAATCCATATGTGAAACAATACAAAAACATACAAATATTCAAGTTGTAGGTGTATATGTTGCGCCTTTGAGACAGCATTTAGAACTTCCATCTTTGGTAAGTGAGAATTATCCAGAGATTCCAGTCTATAAGATAAATTCGTTAGAAATGAAAACGACGGATGAGTGTATTAAGTTGTACAAAAAATGGATACCATCAATCCTTAACAACAAAAATTTTTGGAATATTAGCTCGAAAGAAATCTCACGTGAAAAAGTGGATGAAGTCCAGAAAAATTTGATAAAAGTAAAAGATGTAATTAACAGACTTGAGTATATAAAGAAAGTGGGTTTTGGGGATGATGAATTTTATAAAGATCAAACCAAAAAAGCAGTGCGCGAACTGAATAGTTTGCTTGAGAATTTTCTAGAGTTTCTTATCAAATACAAACCAGATAAAGACTGGTCTGATGAATGTTTAAAGTTGGTTGAAATATTTTTTCCTCTTCATCTTCTGCGTGAAAAATCTGGTATTCTAATGCTCACTTATGAAAAGTTTGAAACATCTATTGCGTATTTTAACCATAATGGCAAAACATGGATCAAGAAATCAAGCCCTCTAGATAGATATATTGTCCAGCAGACGAATGAGTCTAGAAAATTTATCATCGCCTTTGACGAACAGGAAGATGGTTATCAAATTATGCTAAAGCATAAAATTGATATTATCTCTCCTCAAGAACTTGCAATTAACAATGCACTATCTTCTGTTAACAGAGAACTTGCCATTCTCTTTTCAACCAAAAACAATGAAAATAGAGCGTTTCTAGATTTTGTAGAGAAGAATCTTGGAAGTTTTCGTGAATTTGAAGAACACTTTGATAAGGGAAAGCCTATCGATCAAAAACTAGAAGAATTCGCCCCTGTATATCATCGCCTGATTGTTGAACAAGGAAACTCTATTAATTTTCTGGAGAAAGTTGTCAAAATAAACAAAGGAATTGAGCAATCATTGAAAGAGATTACTGGAGTTTTTGATGATTATGATGAGAGCAACCCCATTGTTGTAAGTTTTGAAATGTTATCTAGAGTTTTTTCAAAGTTTGAAAACAACAGAAGTCTATTAATTCCTCAGAGTCTATATTCTCAAATTAGTGATGATTTGATGAATATTTTTTCCTATAACAACCTGTATATCTACAACATTGAGCCTTTAAAAACGTTATTTTTATCCAGATCTTCAGGTGGGCATGTTCAAATTAGCGAGAAACCAGTTTCAGATAATACCACTGTTGCAGAGTTAATTTATGCTATTTTGGCTGTTCGCTTACAAATTGAAGCTATCAAAGACTTTTTAAAAAGGGTTTTGGATGCTGAAGATTCACAATCTCGCTCTTTAGATATTTGGTCAAAACAGATAGCCAAAGTCAACAATTCTAGTGAAGAAAGTTCGCTACACAATCATCGGATAAAATATCTGAATCGTACCTATGTGTACCAGAGCTATAAGTCTATCATTAACATTATGGAGATTGCCCGTTATCAACATCCAAAAAATAATTTGATTAACCACCCGTTTAGAGAAGTATCTATTGGAAGTACCGCTATATTAGCTTCTCCGGAACATAAAATAATTTCTATTCTAAAGAATAATACAAATGTGATTTTTCTTGTTTCTGCTACGGGAGGTATTGCTGGAGATTTAAGTACAAGTTATGATATGGTATACTTGAAAGATAGTTTACTGGATGAATCCGGCCAAAGTTCCTTCAGCCCAATGGTTAAGGATGAAATTAAGCTTTGTGAAAAAATTAGAAACTATCGTCACGCAAGGCGGCAAGTTACTGCTGGTTTTTTCAACGATGGCTTATCATCTTTTCCGAATAGTAAAACACGAGAAGTAGTAGAGCGAGTTGAAAAACTCGTTTTAGAGGGATTTATTAACTCTTTTGAACAAAAATGGTTTGGCAAGTATAAAAAACAAGAACTACAAAATTTTGTCCGATTTCTCTTTTATCTTTTTGAAGATGACTCAATTCAAGAAACACTTGCTTTCACTCAGACTTTACGCTGGATAAAAGATTTAATTCGATATGTAAAATTGAACCGTTTTGAATATTTTAAAATTGAAGAATCTCCCAATCATCCCAACATATTTTATGTGCGAGTAAACCATAATAAATATTCCACTAAAACTTGTATAAAAGTTGTTTTGTATAAGGCCAGTTTTGATAGTTTGTACGATGATAAAACTCGGCAAAGAACCTATCTGGATGAGCTAGTTGAAGAGGAAGACCAGAAAATTTTCTTTATTTCTGCTTATCAATCAGCTTCAAAAGGCTTAAATCCTATTATAAAAACAAAGGACGGTACTCATAAAGATTTTGACTCTTTGGTTTTATTGATGGATAGTTATTATACTGCCATGGGGCCAACTCTTGGCAAATCGAAGGATTCTGGATCTTCTCTTGCGCGTTACCATTTTTCATTAATGAAAAGTATTGTACATTTGGGAGACTCGCAGCTTGAACTCAAGGATTTTAACAAATACTTAAGTCAACCAGAAGCCATCGCATTTCGAGAGCAACAACATCAAATTTTATTGGGAAAAGGAATATTGCAAGCTATTGGCAGAACGGAGAGGCGTGATTTTCCAAATCAGATCGTAAAAATCTTCATCAACGAAGAAACGAGAAAAAATCTGGTAAACTTTTTTAGATACCTAAGCCGAGAAGAACCCGATGAAATTCGTAAATTCTCTGTTAATAACTATCAAGTTTACTTGAGCGTTCAAGAAGAAGAAGAAAAAAGAACAATTCAAAACTATGATGACCACACCTATGATGAAATTGACGCTTATCTAGATTTTCAAAATTTCAGGGAACAAATGTTGAATGAAATTGAAAATTTTCATCAGGGTACAAATACTTTTGACATTACAACAGCTTGGGATGCGTTACGCAACCCCATTGTTTTTCAAAATCCGGTTCAATATCTCGATATGTTAAAAAGGTTGGAGTTATTTCCTGGCGATTTTATTGAGTCTTTATTTTATTGCAAGTCGGATCAACCAGATTTCATACCCTATCTGGCTTTGGTTGAGGACGATGGAAAAAGAATCCAGATTGTGAGCGATAGTCTTCATGGGGAAAGAATTTACCCTTACCAGAAACGACTTTATCCTGACTATTTGAAAACCAATACGCAAGGACATGATTTGGAAGGAAATGAAGTTGCATCGGTATCTGCTTCAACTGACGCAATTTATCGAATGTACAATAAACTCCTTCCACAGCCAGAAATCTTTGATTGTTACATTCCACGTCCACATTTTTTTTATGATGTGTTGTATCCATCATTCACTGAACACTTTACAGAACGTTGGATTCAAAAGGTGATATTTGAGGGCAAAGATTGGAAGAGCATAAAATCCATTTATGGTTTTGAACCATTGCAAGATCTTAGAAAATATCGTAAGCTATATGAGAAATTTGATTTGTATTACACTAAAGGAAAGACTTTATTTTGCATTGATGTTAAAGCATGGAGTGAATCTTCAGGGAATCGCCTTTCACAAGAGAAATTACAAAAAACTCAAAACAAACTAGATAAAATCAAGTCAAGTTATCCAGAATTTAGGGAAGTGAAAGGTTTACTTCTAAATTTACAGGCTCCAAAAGAGAAAATTAATCAATACTCACCCGCCTTATCTTCTGGAAACTTGATTTACTTTAACGATCATTTTCCTATTGCATCCAATATCCTCAAAGATTTTTTATTCCATTAGGAGAAATAAAATGCTTAATATTACAGAAGCGTTGTCTGATGTATCGCGTACCAACCAGCTAAAAATCACAGAATCCCCAGAAGAAGTTGCTGAAAAACTTTTTCAGTATCTCTTTAAGATAAATAAAGGGATTGAACATTTTAGCATTAAAGGTTGGTTTAGCAAGGAAGAATACTCACAGCCTGATTTTTATAAGAAGCGACATAAGGCTATCAAAAATGAAATTCAGAAACGTCTTTTGGAATATGGAGAAGAGAAAAAGTATTCGGATATTCAATATTTTTTCTCTTATTCCAATGGAGATAACAATGTATTTTTTCTGTCTCCTAATAAAACCCATTCCGGTTGGAAACGGTTATTTAGCGAAAAACAGGGAAATAGTTTCCCAAATCGAGACAGAATTTTTAATCTGATTTTCAAGGTTTATATTCTGAGCCAGGAATCAGCCGTTGAAATGATTGATGGATTTGAGGAATTACTTCTAGTTCACTCTAGAAGTTTAAGTAAGTCTAAAGATGCTCTTTTTGTCTGGGGACAGAATCTATTTGTTAATTACAATTATTTTGATATCCTTACATTAACATTAACTCGAAAAAGACGATTGTTTTTACCCAAAGATGATTACAGAACTTTGGATGGCGATGATCTGGGTGAACTTTTAGTGTATAAAAACAAGAAATACTATTTTGACCGAGATCTTGATGCTCGTAAAAAAAATGAGATTCTCTTTATGCGATTTGAGCAAGACTTTGATAAGTTCAAAAAGACCCAACTTTATTGCTACCAGAATCTTATAACGCAGCTTGAGAACTTTTTGAGCGAGTGCGGTATTAATTATGAACGTCGCGATTTTCAAACAGATTGCTATCTAGAAAAGTCATTCATTAAGAACGTAGAATCTGTAGAATTCTTAGAGGTCATTAATAATACTGGAGATGATTTCAATCAATCAGACCAAGATTTTTTACAGTGTTTATTAAACCATCAAGGTGTATTGAATCTCACTTTTTACAATAACGGAAAAACTATCAGTAGCTATAAACCAGTTGAACTTGATAATGAAGAGGACTCTTGTTGGGAAATCACTGAAGTTATTCCTTGGTCAAATGTTAAACTGGATGAAAATAAAAACTATTTAGTTTTCAATAAGTTGCTGGAGAAAGAAGCCGATTCAACCGGTTCAATGGCTTATCAAGGAGACGATGGTCTTTGGTATGCTTCCACAAAAATAAATGGTAAGCCTAATGTGGATTTTTACTCACAGCTTAAGAACCGATTTAACTATATGGAGACAGAGCAGTTTTTTAGCATACAAGGGATTAATATATCTGAATTCAAAGCGATTAAAGATGATAAAAATAAAGAACTAAAAAAAACATTGTCTGTTCTGATTTACAATACTACTAATAAGAAAATAGACGAAGATAAACTTCGAGAAGATACAAAAGATTTTACAGATAGAAATATTTTAGATATAGAAGGCTCTATTATTAGTTATATTAAACTACAACAGGATAGCGAACAATGGAATAAATTTTGTGGCGACCATAAAATCAAAATTTCGCCTGAAGTGCAAAAGGTTTTAATTGAACTAGGGATTAAAAGTTGGGTTAGAGAAAGTCTCAATAATCCAAGTTATGGGTTGCGTATTTCACCTCAATCATTTTCTGAAAAACGTTTTTTTGCCATTTATGTGCGTAGCCCTAGAAATGAGGAAGCCAAAGCTGTGGCTGTAGAATTTCTTTATAAGGAAAGTTATATATATGTCAATAATGTCATGCATGATATGAAGGAAATTAACAAGAGATTTCGCTTTTTGAGAAGAAGGAGTAATTCGGACACGCTAAAAGATAACCAGCAATATTTTGTTGATGAGTCAGAAAAGATATACATTAGTTGTTATACCGATGACTTTTTTACTCCAACACTGATTGGCCGGAATGGTATTGTTGATGAGTTGGAAAATGGGCAGTTGAAGATTAATCGACAAGTTAAGGGTAAAAATAGTACCAGGTTGCTACCTTTAGTGTCGTATTACAATGGAGAAATTCAACCTTTTAATAAAATACACAATATGGTGTGTTTTGATTTAAAGAACGAGACGTTTATTCAATATTATGTTCCACCGGCACAAAGTCTTGACACCTCAATAAAAAGAGGTTTTCGAGTCTATCATTTACTTGGAAAAAGTTATGACGATAAACCAATTCCAACATCTGAACTGATCAAGCATCCTATTACAGCTTTGCACTTTACTACACTTACTCAAAATGTTTTGAGAATTAGTGATAATAGTCAATCTTCTTTGTTGCAAAAAGCAGCCAAAGTATTAATTGAAAATTAGACCCCGCAGGATGGGTTATCGATAGTGTAATCGTGCGATCGCCTTCTCTTCTGGTTCAACACTGGGATTTAGAATCAAGGCTGTGCTGTAGATTGAAAGGGATTAACAATATTGAGTTTCTCTGAAACTCTTAATCCATCTTGCATATCTTCAGAATATAAAATATCTGCACCACCTGCTAAAGCACTCGCCACAATCAGGCTATCCCAAAACGAGAGACTATAGCTCATTCGTAAATCAGAAGCTATTACGATAATATTGCGATCGATGTCAACAACAATACAACCCTGATATAACTCTTCGATAATTTGTCGAATTTGAATTTCACTAACCTTAGCTTTTTTGAGTAAAACTGCACAAATTTCATTAATCACTTGGGTACTAATCACAAGATTTTCCTGATTAGTCAGATTGACCGCAATGTTATACTTTCTGATTTCTTCAGAGTCATCACCGTCGGGATCGACCAAAAAACGATACAACCATAGATTAGAATCACAAAAATAAATAGAATTAGACATCACTAAAGTTGGTGAATTTCATCTCTTGTTAATTTATGCACACCAGGCACAGGAATCGGATTTCGAGTTAATTCAGCAATCATTCCTGTTTGAGAAATCCTTTTAGACTGTTTGAGTACAATTACAGTTACCTCATTTTCTTCCCTTAACTCCTGTTGATATTCTTCTGGAATCTCAATGATACCTTGTTTAATTCTTGCCTTAAATTCAACAGTATTAGCCATTTTATATTCTCCGTTCAGCAACTTGTATTCGATACTTCAGATTTTAACTGACGATCTTTCCTACCCTTGATTCACCTCTAGCAAACGAGAAGCCAGAAACCGATCCATCCAAGATTCAAAATAGGCGCGGTTGGCCTGCTTCTGCTCTGGCTCAGTAGTGTC
This sequence comes from Roseofilum capinflatum BLCC-M114, assembly GCF_030068505.1. Taxonomy (NCBI): domain Bacteria; kingdom Bacillati; phylum Cyanobacteriota; class Cyanophyceae; order Desertifilales; family Desertifilaceae; genus Roseofilum; species Roseofilum capinflatum. Next base: position 20,591 of record NZ_JAQOSO010000017.1, on the reverse strand, counting down.
GAGGGGATGGGGAGTCAGTCCCTTAATGGCTGCTGTGGTGACGCAGTACATGGACTTCTGAAAACTAACGCAAATTTTCACTAACAAGTCATCTTCGGCGCGACGACTGCGTTGATAAAATTGGTGCAAATAGTCGGGGAGAAAATGACGCATATCCTGCATGAGCAAGGTGGGGGGAATGCCTGCGCCTCCGGTGGGGAGGGGATCGGCATAGAGTGCCCCATAGGTGAATTCGGCTTGTTCTCCTGGAATTTGTCGGGCTTGGGCGTTGTAGGAAACGGTTCCGAGGAAGGGAGTGCCGCGAAAGAAGATGGTATCGACGTAGGGTACGGCAGTTTCCATTAAGAATTTGAAGTTTTGAGCGGGGGGGATGAGGTCGTAGGGTTGCCCTTTGATGTTGACGCTATAGGTGATGGGGGTATTGGCGGCGGCGACTAATCCGGCGAGAATATGCTCGACAACTTGGGGAATCGTTTGGATCTCTTGGCGATCATAGCGGTCGGAGAGGTCGATGAACATATCACTCATGATGCGCCAAAACTGTCCTAGGGCGCTGGTATAGACCATTTGCCGGACTTGTTCGGGGAGAAAGTCGGGAAAGAGTTTGTGGAGCAGTTGCATGGCGGGGTTGGATTTGATTTTAGCGGCGATCGCCTGTTCTGCATATTCCCCAAAAGCGGTGCTATCGAGATAGGTATCCATTTCTCCACCCCCATGCCAGAGCATCACGCGCATAACATATTCGGCATACTCATAGTTAATGCGATCGTGCCACCAATGTTTGAGCAGTTTGTTGAGGGTGACTTCTCCATTGAAGTATTTGAAGAAGGGAAAGAGGACTAAAAACTGTTCCTGAGCCATATAGATCAGGTTGTTGGAATAGGCATCAAGAACCACACCATAGCTTTTGAGAATGCCCACCACTTCTAGAAGATTTTCGGGGGAGTGGGCTAGTAAGTCACCGCCCGCTTCTAGGCGTTCGATGTAGGAGGCTAGGGGGTGTTTGGAGGGAGCGAGGGCGATCATGGAGTAATGAGTAATGAGTAATGAGTAGTTGCTTATGGGATGGGGGATTGGGAGACTAGGGTTTGAGTGGGGAAGAGGGCGGTGCTGGTGGTTTCGCTCCATTGGGTGAGGGTGCTGGGGAAGAGGCCGAAGAAGACGATCAGCAGGGTAAGGGCGATCGCCGGAATGCGATCTGACCATTGTACAGGGGGCAGGTTTTGCACGGTGTCGGAGAGGCGACCAAAGAAGGTGCGGTTAACCAGTAGCAGGTAGTACACAGCAGTTAAGCCAGTTCCCACCATGCAGATCAGGGTGGGGATGGGGAAGGTAGGGAAACTGCTCCAAAAGACGAGAAATTCGGATACAAAGCCCACCATACCAGGAATTCCGGCGCTGGCCATGACTCCGACGATCATGAGGCTGCCGATCAGGGGTAGGCCGCGCTCTGGGTTGAGGAGGCCTTTTAAGATATTGAGGTCGCGGGTTCCGGTTTTTTTGTAGACGACTCCCACCAGTAGGAAGAGAAGGGCAGAGATCAGACCATGGCTGACCATTTGCAGAATAGCGGCTAGGAAACTGAGGGAGGTGGCGGTTGCGCCAGCCAGCAATATATAGCCCATATGGGCGACAGAGCTAAAGGCGACCATTTTTTTCATATCGGTCTGGGCGATCGCACTCAAGGCTCCGTAAATGGCGCTAATGGCAGCCCACACCGCGAGGCTAGGAGCCAGGATTTGCCAGGCATCGGGGAGGAGCAGCAGGCCAAATTTGAGCAGTCCGTAGGTTCCCAGTTTCAGCAATACCCCTGCGAGGAGGACGGAGATGGGGGTGGAGGCTTCCACATGGGCATCCGGAAGCCAGGTGTGGAAGGGGACGAGGGGAATTTTGATCCCGAAAGCGAGGAGGATACCCCCCAAGCAGATCAGTTGGGTTGCTAGGGGTAGGGTTTGGGCGATCGCCGGATCGTAGGTAAAGGTGGCTGCACCACTTAACCAGGTGATGCCCAAAAATGAGGCGAGTAGGGCAATACCGGAAACGGCAGTATACATTAAGAATTTGGTGGCAGCATATCCCCGGCGCTTTCCTCCCCAGATGGCGATCAGGAGATAGAGGGGAATGAGTTCGAGTTCGTAGAAGAGGAAGAATAAGAGGTAATCTTGGGCACAGAAGGCTCCAGAAACGCAGGAATTGAGCAGGAACAGCAGGGCATAATAGAATCGGGGCCGTTGGAGCTGGAGATCGCTGCTCGTGATGGCGATTAAGGTCAGTAAGCTATTGAGTAAAATCAGGGGAAAGGATAGGCCATCAATGCCCAGATTGTAGGTCAATCCTAGGGCTTTTAACCAGGGGAGAACTTCTGTCAGTTGCAACTCTGACAGATGGGGATTAAATTGGAGGGCGATCGCACCTGTCCAAGCTAAAAGGAGAAGGCCGAGGGTGATGGCCAAGTTGCGTACTGTTTGCGGTTTGAGTTCAGCCGGCCAGAAGGCGATCGCTGCTGCACCTAAAACCGGGCCCCAGATCAAAACACTGAGCATTGATAGTCCTAAGTTGATGATTCTCTATACTATCTATTTACTCTATCAAAGGATGGGCTATTCCCTCCGCGATCCCTTCGGGGAGCGCAACAGAATCGAGTAGTTATACTCAATCCGGTCGCCGTAACCCACCATTTTAGGGTTGTCACGGCACGACAAGCTCATTACTCATAGGAAGTGGGTTCAATCAAACCATATCCCCTAGGACGAATGGAGCCAGAGGGAGCCGTAAATTGGGGTTGAGGGTTTAACGGATTAGGCGCAGTTGATTCACTCTTGTGATTGAGAAAAGGAGACAAGCGACTATAGCCAAAGCTCCGACCCTCTGAGGGAGAAGAAGAGGAAGACCCAGAGGAGAGGGTTTTGGGGGGGGAATAGCGCGACAGGCTGGTTTGTGGAAGTTGAGGGTTAGAGGTGACGTTAGATGTTAAGTCAGATGTTAAGAGACCGGAACTATAGGTGGGTAAAGTAGACGGAACGGACTCTATCTGGTCATTTTTCCCTGAGTTCAGGATGGATGTCACTGTGGGATAGAGAGAAGTGTTGTCCTCTGGTTCAGGTTGAGCGGGTTTTCGACTCCAGTAGGGAACAGAAGAAACTAGAGGATGGGAAGCGGACAAAGGGCTTTTGTTCTGAGTATTGCCTTTTTTCCCTTTTTTCCTTGATGGGGAAAGGTCTAAGGAAATGGGAGAAGATAGGTCAGGAGAGGACAAACTGTCAATTTCTTCGCCCAGTTCCTCTAGGGATAAAGCGGCCATGACTTGTTGGAGTTCTGAGTCGCTTAAACTATCCGATCGCGTGGGTAAGGTAGAATCAGATGCTTGGGGTTCCTCTTGTCGAGCAAGGGAGGGTTGCACCGGATCGATGGTTTGTGCCCTTTGAAGGGTATCTTGCAGGCTATTGAGATAGGGAGTAACTGGACTCAGGAGAGTCTGAACATTGGTGGAGATGTTGTTTCCCATCTCATGGAGGGTATCTGGGTTGGCCATGGGTTTCCAGAAAATGGCGATCGCCCCCGACAGAGGTATAAATACCCACCATAACCCGCCCCGTCTCCAGTTTATGCTTGGCAACGAGACCCATTTGGAGGTAGATAATTTCCGGGTTGGGCGATGGGAACGTTTCATAGCTCGACTCTCCTTTGAGCTGCTCAAGGGGTTAGGACATTACTCTAAGCGTTCTAACCATAAGCTAACATCGATCGCCAGAGTTTGGCCCAGACGCAGCAGGCGACGGCTTTGGGGTAAGTCCAAGGTCATCTGAACTGGGGTCTCCTCACTCTCTAGGGTGTCGCCTCCCTCAGAGCCATTTAAGGCCCAGGTGGGGATACCAAAACAGCGAGGAATGATCTTACTGTGCAGATAACTAAAGTATAGCTCTTGACAGCGAGTTAAGCATAATCCCACCTGCAAACTAGAAGACAGGTCGATCAATCGCTCTAGGCGCTCCAGATGATAATTTAAGCTGGTGGGGTCTTCATTTTGCAGCACTTCCCAAAATCCCAGTAAGGTTAAGCGCTCTAGGATTTCTTGACCATCGGGAATGGTGAGACGGCAATGGAGAGATTTGGCTTCTTTGGCGATCGCCTCCAATTCTAGCAGCAAACTTAACCCTTCTGGTGAGGCAAAATTGTCCGGTTTCAGAGCAGTCAACAGACTTAAACAGCGCTGGGACAACGCCATACTTGCGGCTACCTGTAACTCTGCCGGTGGGGGCAGATTATCCCGGTGAAATGCCCGTAATACCCCATAATTATCCCGATACACTTGGGTATACAACTGATCGACCCGGTTTAAGGTTTCCTGGGTCAAAAGGGTCATGATCCGCAAGCGTTCTTCTGCAAATAGATCGTCTAAACTAAACGTCTGGTCGCCAAACCACTCGGCCATCCCTAGAATTACATTAGCAGCGCTCGCCTGTTGCAGGGCATTAAACAGGGTTTCCTTAATCGATAAATAGGATCGACGGTTCGAGAACGGTTGCACGCAGCAATGGAAATCCCATCCTCCTAAATGCAACACGGCAAACACAAAATGGCCCCCTTCCCTGGTGACTTCAGAGGTCAGGTTAATTTCACCCACCGCTAACATCAGAGAACCCATGCGCTGGAGTTGATAATCTTGTTGTTCCACCAAATAACAGTAGAGGCAAAACTCTTTCTCTGAGGGACTCGATTTTTCCTGGGTAATTGATAGTCCTTTATGGGCAGTCGGATAGCTATTAAACAGGGAACTAATGGCAAAATGGGCGACGACTTGCTCTAAGTTCACTTGGGAGGTAATCACATTTTTGTCATAGACTCCTGCTCCGGTTCCAAAGATATCGACATTACTGGGAGCTTGGGCGAGTTGACTGAGAAAATCAGTTTCTAAATCTTTACCTGTCACTTCCCTGGCTAACTCGATCGCCCGACTCGCATATCTTAAAATTTGTGTGCCTTCCGGTCGAGAAATTTCTTCAAAGAACCAGCCGCAACTGGTGAACATTAACAGAGCATGGCGCTGCATTTCCAGTAAGCGTAAGGCATCGATCTGCTCGCTCGGTTCTAGGGCATGGCTTTGATGACGGTTCAAAAAGCGATCGACATTATCCCAATGGCGGTTATTAATCACTTCCACATACTCGTCCCGTGCCTTCCAGGGGTCTTGGAACATCTCATATCCGTGGGTTTCATAAATGTCCACTAATTCATCCCGCAGATGGTTGAGAGCATCTCGCAGGGGTCTGCGCCATTTTTGATGCCATCCGCCCCCACTGGCACACCCGCAGTCTTCTTGCCATCTGCCGACCCCATGGGAGCAACTCCAAGCGGTGACGGGTTTAAGTTGGACTTCCCAGGTGGGGGGATGTTGGCTGAGATAGTGGCCAAAGTTGCTGATGTTCCAGCCTCGGTCAGGAAATTCCCGTAGGAAGGCATAGGCGAGGGTTTTTTCGGTTCCGCCTTTGTGGTGGCCGAAGGTTTCGCCGTCGGTGGCGACGGAAATGATTTGGCTGGGGCGATCGTCCGTGTGGATGGCGTGGGCGAGGCGATCGCTCAGGTCGTAAGAGCTACTTAGGGCATCGCTAAAGCCCATATCGCTGGAGATGGGGCCATCGTAGAAGAAGATATCGAGATAGCGACCGTCGTCGATAAAACAGCGATAGGGACGGGCGGGATCGATGCTGGAGTCGGCCACATCGTACCATTCGGGATCGGGGTTGTCTTCGGTGGCGATCGGGCGACAGGTTTGGGCTTGGGAGGGGGCGAGAATGGTGAATTTAATGCCTTCGTTTATCAAGGCTTCAACGGTGGGATAATCGATCGCCGTTTCTGCTAACCACATGCCTTCGGGATCGCGCCCAAACCGGGATTTGAAGTCAGCTTTTCCCCAGCGAATTTGGGTGTATTTATCCCGCTCGTTGGCCAGGGGCATGATGATATGATTGTAGACTTGGGCGATCGCATTGCCATGGCCGCCTAATCGCTGGCAACTTTTGCGATCGGCTTCTATGATCCGTTGATAGACTTGGCGATCGTAGCGCTCTAACCAAGCCATTAACGTAGGGCCAATATTGAAGCTCAGATACTCGAAATTATTGATGATCCCAATGATTTCACCGCGATCGTTCAGCACTCTCGCAAAGGCATTGGGACGATAACATTCATGATAGATCCGCTCGTTCCAATTGTGAGCAGGAGCCGCACTCGGTTGGCGCTCAATCTCATTTAGATAGGGGTTTTCGCGGGGGGGTTGGTAGAAGTGCCCGTGAATGGTGACACAGACTCCTAAATTAACTTGATCCCCTAATTCTTTGTCTTGATCCCTTTGATTTTCTAGTAAAGAAACTTCGGGAATTGGTTGTGAATCAGGGAACACTGTTCCATCGGTTAGGAATTGGGAAATAGACACCACAGTTAATCAGACCTCCAGTTAGGCAATCCAGAATTATAAGCGTTAATTAAAAACTTAATCAATGGCTCGGTTGTTTATAAATCGTAACGTTGACTCAGCAAAACATTTATTTTTGTATCATCGCAAATGAGCCATTTATAGTGTATCTCAGACTGAGAAGCTTCTGAATCAATAAATATAAAGATATGCTTAATTACAATTGGAAAATAAAAAACTGCTTGTTAATGAAGATTTTAAGAAAACAAGGGTTTATAGCGCTTTGCGCTGCTTGCTTAAACCCTTGTACAATATAAGTCTTATCTCTTGTCTCTTGCCTAGCGCTTCGCGCTATATCCATTACCCATTACCAGCGCAAAGCGCTATATCTTACTGCTGATGATCCTGGATTCACCCCATTATCAAGATGTACAAATTCTCTATAGTGGCAGCCGTACCCTAGTTTATCGCGGCATACGCAAGAGCGATCGCCAAGCCGTTATTATCAAAATCCTGGGTAACCCTAACCCCAGCTTCAACGAGTTAGTTCAGTTTCGCAACCAATACACCATTACCTGCGATCTACAGCATCCCCACATTCTGCAACCTCTGGCTCTGGAGCGCTACGGTAATGGCTATGCATTAATTATGCCAGATACGGGGGCGATCGCTCTACCTGACTTTTGGCGATCGTTTCCTCCTTCCATAGAAAAGTTTCTCAATGTTGCCATTCAACTCGCAGACGCGCTTCACTATCTCAGTCAAAAACGAATCATTCATAAAGACATCAAAACCGCTAACATTATCATTCACCCAGAAACCCATCACGTTCAACTGATTGACTTCAGTATTTCCAGTTTACTCCCCAAAGAAAAACAGCAACTGCTCAGTCCCAATGTCTTAGAAGGAAGTCTTTCCTATCTCTCTCCCGAACAAACGGGACGGATGAATCGAGGAATTGACTACCGCAGTGATTTTTATTCCCTAGGCATTACCTTCTATGAACTGCTCGCCGGAAAATTACCCTTTACGAGCAACGATCCGATGGAATTAGTCCATTGTCACCTGGCTCAAAATGCCCAATTTCCGCCCCAAAGTCAAGTGCCAAATGTTCTACAAGCATTGGTGCTAAAACTCATGGCTAAAAATGCTGAAGACCGTTATCAAAGCGCCTTGGGATTAAAATCTGACTTAGAACAGTGCTTACATCAGCTAGAAACCACAGGAAAGATTGTATCTTTTGATTTAGGACAAGAGGATAGGAGCGATCGCTTCATTATCCCCGAAAAACTCTACGGAAGAGAACCCCAAGTGCAAACCCTACTCAACGCCTTTATGCGCGTAGCAGCAGGACGCACAGAAATGATGCTCGTTGCTGGTTTTTCCGGAATTGGCAAAACCGCAGTCATCCATGAAGTTCACAAACCCATTGTCAAAAAACGGGGTTACTTTATTCAAGGGAAATATGACCAATTCAATCGAAATATTCCCTTTTCTGCCTTTGTCCAAGCCTTTCGAGAACTGATGGTACAACTGCTCGGTGAATCCGATCAAGCCTTAGAGCAATGGAAAGCCAAAATCCTCCAAGTATTAGGAGAAAACGCTCAAGTTGTGATTGAAGTTGTACCAGAATTAGAAGCCATTATTGGCCAACAGCTTCCCGCACCTAAACTCGAAGGAGTAGCGGCACAAAATCGGTTTAACTTGCTCTTTCAAAACTTCATTTCCATCTTTGCTACTCCAGAACATCCCCTGGTTATCTTTTTAGATGATTTACAATGGGCAGACTCAGCCTCTCTTCAGTTAATGAAAGTCTTGATGGGGGATACTCATCGAGGATATTTATTAATTCTGGGAGCTTACCGGGATAACGAAGTATTTCCCACTCATCCCTTTATTGTAACTCTAGCAGAATTAGAAACAAAACAGGCCATTATTTCTACGATTACCTTAGACCCCTTAGAGCCTGTTGATATCGATCGGTTAATTGCAGATACGCTCCTCTGTTCAACCGAAAGAGTACAACCTTTAGGCGAATTTGTCTATCAACAAAGTCAAGGAAATCCCTTCTTTACGACTCAATTGATCAAAGGATTATATGAAGATCAATTGCTTAAGTTTCACTGGAGTTTGTCCGAGTGGGAATGGAATTTGGTCGATATTTACAATGCCTCTCTTACCCATGATGTAGTTCAGTTTATGGCCAGTCGCTTACAAAAGTTGCCACAAGAGACGCAGTATTTATTAACTTTAGCTGCTTGTATTGGTAATCAATTCGATCTTGGAACTCTCTCTATTGTCTGCGAAAAATCCCCAGAAGCAGTTGCCTGCAATCTTTGGGAGCCGTTAGAAGAAGGTTTGGTTTTACCCATGAGTGAAAGTTATAAAATTTTTCAAAACTCTGATGGACAAGAACCCGCAGAACCCAAAACAGTTGCTGTAAGTTATCGATTCTTACACGATCAGGTTCAGCAAGCAGCCTATTCTCTGATTCCTGAATCGGATAAAAAAGCGACTCATCTTAAAATTGGACAACTTCTCCTCGAAAATACGTCTGAGGAAGATTATCAAGAGAATATATTTACTCTCGTGAATCAATTGAACTACGGGGCTGATTTGATCGCGGATCAAAGTCAACAATATGAATTAGCTCATCTAAATTCGATCGCCGGTCAGAAAGCCAAACACTCTACAGCGTATGAAGCGGCGATCGCCTATTTTCAGACTGGCATCCGTCTTTTAGGTAAAAATAGTTGGCAAACTCACGAAAAATTAACCGTAAATTTACAGATTAAGTCCATGGAAGCTGAGTATCTCCAAACTCATTTTGACCGTGCGAAAGAAACGGGTGAAGTGATTTTAAGACAGGCTTCTAATATTCTAGATCGAGTTAAGGTTTATGAGTTATATATTCAAATTTATTCATCCGAAAACAATAACTTGAAAGGGATAGATTTGGGTCTCAAAGCCTTAAAATTACTCAATATTCCCTTGAAAAATGTTTCAATTGAAGAGAGCGATCGCCTGCAACTTCCTTCTCTAGAAGAAGTGCCGACGCTGCCAGAACTGAGGGATGAAAATCAACAGGCGGCTTTGCGAATTTTAACCCATCTCTTGGCCCCTGTTTTACTCAGTAAACCGGAGTTATTACTGCAAATTGTGTTAACCCAAGTTCATCTGTGTATTGAACAAGGTCATTGTGCCTTAGCAGCTCTATCTTACAGTTGGTATGGAATGCTTCTTTGTGGGTCTTTGGGGGATATTGAAAAAGGATATCATGCCGGTCAGTTATCCCTGAAACTCTTAGAGCGATTTCACGATCCTTCCCTGAAATGCCATGTGTGGGATATTGTTTATGTTTTTATTAAACCGTGGAAAGATCATATTCAAGACTCTCTTGACCCCTTGCTGGAAGGATTTCAAACAGGACGGGAGTTTGGAGATATTATTTATGCTAGTTATTGCGCCCTTAATTATTGCTGCTATTTATGCTCGACGAGTTTGAATCTAAAAACGGTGACGGAGAAACAAACGCCTTATTTAGAGACTTTGATTGAGCTAAAAAATAATTTGGCCATTTGTCATACCCAAGCCTGGCATCAATTTGGGGCGAATTTGCAAGGTTTGAATGCAGACCCGACTCAGTTAGTGGGTGAAACATTTGATGAGAGAAAAACTGTACCTGAGTTACATGATTGTTCGGACTTCTGGACGTTGTTTAATGTCTATCTGTTAAAAGCGATTCTGAGCTATTTATTTGGCGATCGCGAAGCAGCCTTAGCCCATGCAGTGCAAGCTCAAGAGTATACCAGCTCTGTGGTGGGCTTTATGTATTCAGCGACTCATAAAATGTACTATTCCCTGATTTTACTGGCTCAAGATTGTTCATCTGCACAGTTAGAGCAAGTAAGTTTCAATCAGACTATTTTACATCGATGGGCTATTCATGCTTCGATGAATTTTCAGCATAAATACGACCTGGTAGAAGCGGAAAGATACCGGGTATTAGGACAGAGGACAGAAGCGATTGAATATTACGATCGGGCGATCGCCGGAGCGAAAGCGAATGAATATCTGCAAGAAGAGAGTCTTGCCAATGAACTCGCGGCCAAATTCTACTTAGAGTGGGGTAAAGAAAAAGTGGCGGCTGGCTATATGCAAGAAGCCTACTATGGCTATGCTCGATGGGGAGCCAAAGCCAAAACGGATCAACTCGCAACCCAATATCCCCAACTTCTCGCGCCCATTTTCAACCGTTCCAGTACGCCAGTCTCAGGTGAGACCCTCACCAGTACCTCCGCAGAAACCTCTAGCGCTTTAGATCTTCTGAGTGTGATTAAAGCTTCTCAAGTTCTCTCGGAAGAAATCTCTCTTAATGCTTTATTGTCCAAGTTCATGCACATCCTGATTGAAAATGCTGGAGCGACTCATGGGACTCTGCTTTTAGGGGACTCAGGAACCTGGGAAATGATGGCTCAATATCGCGATCGCACTTGTCATCTTACGACCACTCCCCTAGAGGAAGCCAGGACTCTACCGACGAGCATTATTAACACGGTCAAACATAGCCAAGAAACGGTGCTGATCAATAATTTGCAAGAGAATCACCCCTTTATAACAGACTCCTATTTACTACAACACGCACCGAAAAGTCTGGTTTGTATGCCCATTCTTACTCAAGGTCAATTCATGGGTATTCTGTATTTAGAAAATGATCTCACCTCAGAAGCCTTTACTCCAGAGCGGCTCAATGTTCTTAATCTGCTCACCACTCAGGCCGCTATTTCCATTAATAATGCTCGCTTTTATCAAACCTTAGAAGATAAAGTCACGCAACGCACAGGTGAACTGGCAGCAGCGAATGCAGAAATCACGAAACTGAATCAAAAACTGAAGGTGGAAAACTTGCGCTTGGGGGCAGAGTTGGATATAGCGCGTCGGGTACAACAGATGATTTTACCCCGATCTGAGGAACTGGAGGCGATCGCCAACTTAGATATTGCCGGTTATATGGCTCCTGCGGATGAGGTGGGGGGAGACTATTACGATGTGTTGGTCGAAGATGGCGTAGTCACCATCGGCATTGGAGATGTAACCGGTCATGGTCTCGAAAGTGGCTTAGTGATGATGATGGCTCAAACCATTATTCGCACGCTGAAGGAGTTGCGAGAAGCCGATCCGGTACGATTTTTGAATACGGTGAATTCTACTCTCTACAAAAATATACAACGGATGGGAGTCGATCGCCACCTGACCTTAGCCATTCTCAACTATGTTGACGGCCGTCTGAGCATTAGCGGACAGCATGAGAATATTTTGGTGATGCGTTCTGATGGCACTTTAGAGGCGATCGATACCTTAGATTTAGGGATGACGGTGGGTTTAATTGACAATATTGCTGAGTTTGTCGATCAAACGACTCTAGACTTGCAACCCGGCGATGGCGTGGTTCTCTATACTGATGGCATCCCAGAGGCAGAGGATGCCGCCGGTCAATTCTATGGCTTAGAGCGACTGTATAAAGTGATTCAAGATAACTGGAGCCATTCCGCTCAGGAAATTCAAGAAGTGGCGATCGCCCATGTACAAGACTTTATCGGCAACCACAAGGTCTTTGATGACATCACCTTGCTAGTCTTCAAACAACAACATTCCTAATTAAGTCATTGCGAACGGAACGCAGTGAAGTGAAGCAATCTCTGCCATCTCGCTATTCTTGGCGTTTCCGCTTCGCGGACATGAAAGCGAAGCTTGCGCGTTTCGGCTGTCGCGGACATGAAAGCGAAGCTTGCGTGAAACGCGAAGCGCGAATGCTTCCCTGCGGTCGCAATGACAACAGTTAAATCTAGAGTTAACTTACCGCGCACTCGATCTTCATTGAAGAGTTTTTGTAAAATAAGGGTAGCGTGGAGATTTTTGGTATGTCTGTTGGGCGATCGCTGGTTAAATTAGGAATGGGTAGCAGTTGTGTCTTTGGCGGTCTCGTCTTTGCTGGCGTTGGCGGAGTGTTAGCCGATGCTCTCCTCAGTGTAGCGGCTGGAAACACAGCTAATGCCCTAGATGCTTTGGTTGATTGGCGGAATGGAGAAGAGGTTTCCTTAGAGAACAACGATTTAACCAAAGCTGTAGGCAAAGCCATTGCTGCCGTTATTACCCTAGAAGCCAAACGACAGCAACGCCCCATTCGTCAGTACCTACAGAAAATTGCGGCTCAAGCTAACAAGAATTGGCTCAGGCTGGCTCAACAGGAACTTTCGCAGCAACGCTACCCTGAATTAAGAGAAGCCAACCTGGAAAAATTCCTAACTCCAGAAGAATATAGCCTTACTCAACAGGGGAACCTGGCGATCGAAGAATGGCTTACTATATTTGTCAAGCTCGATATTCTGGCCGATCCCAAGGGACACTTTGAAATCCCCGATCCAGTCAAGCAAAGGGTTGCTGAGTTATTGCATAGCGCATTCCCCAAAGCCTTACGGGAAACGCTCAAGGAAGATTTTGTAACAGAGGGTAAAGCATTTGCGGGATTAACCTTGCAGTTACTCGCGGGAATGAACGCAGCACTGATGGAATTGCGAAACTCACCGAGAGGGGAGAATTTAGACGATTTAACCCTTGTCTTGGAGCAGTTTCAGCAATTGGCAAGTCAGTTACGGGGAACTGAAGCACAGCAGCAGAGCTTTTTTAACGATATTGCCCAACAGATTCATTCGGGTTTTGCTGATGTTTGCCAACAGTTGGGCGTGATGGAAACGACGATTACCGGACTGTTGCACAATCTTGAGGAAAGTCTAGAACAGTTGCGCCAAGAGATGCGCCAAGGGTTTGCAGAACTTTCATCACGTCTTCCATTGCCAGAGCAAGAGAGCCAAACGCCAGCGCCTCGCGAGTTTCGGCTCAACCGCTATGCTTACAGACCCCAGACTTGGGTGGGACGGGAGGAGAGTGGCAGACTGGGGGAGAGTCTCAGGGGAGAGTGCCGGATTTTGATTGTAACGGGGATTACCGGGCAGGGAAAGACGGCGCTGGCGGAATGTATAGCGGTCACAGAATTGGCTCATACGGGGTTAAAACCGATTCGGATCAATTTTGATTATGGGAGCTGGCAACAGGGGTTTGACGGCTTTCTAGTCCAGTTCTGGGAGACGTTGACAGGAAAACCCCTACCCCCACAAACGCCGAGCAAACAGAGGTTTAATCAGGTGGTGGCGAAGTTGCGGAAGGAAGGGTATTTGTTGCTGTTTGACTCCATGGAAAAATTGTTGCAGCCGAAAACGGGGCGAATGGTGGATAGTGTGTTTGCGGATGAGGGATGGTGGCGGTTGTTTGAGGCACTGTTGGTGGGAGAGAGTTGTCAGAGTCGAGTGATAATTACATCTCAGGATAGGTTAACCCAGTTTGATCTATGCAAACAGGATCATTTTTGGCAGGAGGAACCTTTAGAAGGTTTGGCAGAAAATGAGCAGCAGCAGTTATTTCGCCAGTGGTTTGAGAATAAGGAGATTAAATTTCCGGAAGATGAGGAGAGTTTGGGCTATCTCCAGCAGATAGGGAGAGCATTTGAAGGACATCCGTTAGTTATTAAAGTGGTTGTTAGAGAACTGTTGGCTAAACCGTTTCAAGGCAATGTGAAGTGCTATTGGCGCGAGTTTGGCAAGAGCTTCACGGAGGAAGACTCTAGAAACCGACATCAAAACTTAGAGCGGAAGGTAAAAAAACGGGTGCGAGAGGTGTTATCTCGGTTGCGGGAAGATGAAGCGGTTGCCTATTGGTTATTAGTGCGGGGTGCGGTGTATCGGAAACCGGTGGAAAAGCTGTTTTATGTGGCAATGGGGGAAGAGTGGGGAGAGGATGCAGCCTGGCAAGCGTTGGAACTGTTGCAGTTGCGGGCGTTGGTGCAAGCAACCGCAACTGACGAAAAGCTATTGCTGCGACAACATAACCTAATTCACGAAGTAGCGCTGGAAGAGTTACGGGAGGCTCAGGAGTGGCATTCGGTGCAAGAGCAAGCAGCGCAGATTTGGTTACGGGAATATGAACCCCCCGCAGAGGCGAGTAACCTGGAAACAGTACGAGGGTATTTAGAGGCGTTTTATCATTATTGTCAGGCTGAGAAGTGGGAAGCATCTGTAAAGATTATGCAAATCCGATTAGATACCCCCACCAAAGAGCCATTGCATAATCAACTAGATACTTGGGGTTATTATTGGCAACGGCTTGAGATATATACTCAACTTTTGGGTAAAGTTAGCCAGAACTATGATCCATTTTTGTGCTGCAATATAGGAGTTATTTTCTATCATTTAGGAGAATATGAAAAATCAAAAAATTATTTTCACAAGTGTTTGGCTATGACTAGGGAAATGGGCGATCAGATCGTAGAAGAAATCGCACTTAATAATCTGGGGAATATTTACAATATACTAGGAAATAATGAAAAGGCAATGATCTATTTTCAGCAGCATTCAGCTATCGCAAAAAAAACTGGCGATCGTCTAGCAAGAGCAAAGTCAAGTATCAATATGGGACATATCAATTACTCCCTAGGAGAATATCAAACAGCAAGAGAGCATTATCAGCAAGCGTTAGTCATGTTTAGAGAAATCGGCAATCAATCTGGTGAAGGAGCAGCATTGGCAAATCTAGGATTTATTTGTATCTTTCAAGAAGAATATGACCAGGCAATGAAGTATCTTCAGCCAGCTTTAAAAATAGCTAGAGAAATTGGAGATCGTGCTGGAGAAGCTTATAGATTACAACTTTTAGGTGATCTTTTCATCAAAGTTCAAGACTACTCACAAGGTAAAAAATACTTGCAAGAAGCTTTGAATATTTCGATCAATATTGGATGCCGTGAAAATATGTATAATATTTATCTAAAATTTTCTTCTCTTTATATGAATATTGGCAATGTAGATTTATCAATACGTTTTGTTGATAAAGCGTTGAATTGTGCTAAGTCATTGGGCATACATCAAGCAAGCAAAACTGAGGATTTATTAGCTAGGATTAGCATACAGACTACGGAGCAGGAAAACTGATGCCATAAATCACCTGTGCTGATTCTAAAATAGATTTACGTCTTAACCAGTTCCGACTATTGGCAATTCCCTGCTTACTGACTAAATCAACCTTTCGATCGCATAAATGTTCTAGCTCTTCCTTAATATCGAAAAACTCAAATCCATAGGTTACCCCAGAATCAAAAACATAGAGTAGATCGATATCACTGGGATCGTCTCCTGCAACCCGAAAGTCATCGCGCAGTACCGAGCCAAATACTGCGAGTTCTATAATCTTCCACTTCTGACAAAACGCCATAATTTGTTCGGGTGTAACCTGCAAACGTTTGTAAATTGTCTCAATGAGACCGTTAGACAGACTAACATTTGACTTTACATCAGTGTCCATGGGATTATCGTAGCCTTTAGGTTTTATTGTACAATGAAACATTGAAGTGGTAAAGACTTTAGAGAATAATCAACTATGTTGAAACGAATTAAACTGATGGCAGATTATGAATGCTATCCGTTGTGGCATATGGATGGAGAAGTGGGAGATATCGATCCGATGACTTTATCTTTGAGTTCTGAAACTCGCTCTGATTTGCACGCCTGGGCAGCGATGTACGACGATACTTTAGATTGGGACGATCCGGCACAATCTGGGTTTAAATTCCCTGAAGATGCAGATAGGTTTGAACGTAAAGGTCTAGAATTATGGCAGACATTACAGGTAGAGTTGTCCGGTGAATATGAAGTGGTTTATCAAAGTTATAAGTTATATCAAGTCCCGTTAAACAGTTGTCATTGCGACCGCAGGGAAGCATTCGCGCTTCGCGTTTCGCGTTTCACGCAAGCTTCGCTAACACGCAAGCTTCGCTTTCATGTCGGCGACAGCCGAAACGCGCAAGCTTCGCTTTCATGTCCGCGAAGCGGAAACGCCAAGTTTACCGGGATAGGCGAGATTGCTTCATTCCACTTCGTTCCATTCGCAATGACATATTACAACTGATCCAACGGACATGATATTACAAAAAACAATCAGCGATCTGAGGGAATTAGAAGCCATAATGACTTAAACACACCCCCTCAGAGACAACCTGAAATTGTTCAGGCATCACAATCACGTTTGTATATTGAAATCCTCCGACTAAATCTATATTCGGTAGGGCAATGTCTACAGCATAACCTTCAGGGTTTTCGTAGCATTCAACAATCACACCTTCGGTATTTTCGGGAAAAACTGTACTATTAAAATCAGAGTGAATAGAGGTTAGCGTTTTAATTTTATCGTAGAGTTGAGCTTTCATTATGGAGTCTCCGGTTTCCAAGAGTATTATCCGCGAGCGATCGCAAATTTCAACGATTCCCTCACTTTTCCCCATGCGCGTACCGCTCTACAGTTGGCACACCTTCCCTGGAGGCGATCGCGTTCAATAGACAATAACACAATTCCGATACACTAGATCTGTGCGACTTTCCCATTTAAACCGTGGATATTACCGTACAACTGAATCAGATTATTGGCGCTATTCAGGGGGGAAAACTCCAGGAAGCGGCGAACCTTTGCGGGCAGATCCTCCAGCAAAATCCCCAAAATGGGCAGGTTTGGCATCTGTTGGGGGTGACTTGCTATAGTGCGGGGGATATCGAAAAGGCGATCGCCGCATATCAAAACGCTCTCAAGATTGACCCCAATCAACCGCAAACCCATAATAATCTAGCCACTGCCCTAGCTCAAAGCGATCGCCCCACGATCGCGATCGAGCATTATCAACAGGCGATCGCCCTTGCGCCTGACTATACGGAAAGTTACTATAATCTGGCTAAAACCTACAAAACTCTGGGTAATCTGGATTTAGCTCTTGAGAATTACCAAGAAGCCTTAAAACTCAACCCTGACTATACCCAAGCACGGCAAAATTTAGGCAATCTCTATCTGGAACAGGGAGATTATGAAAGCGCTATTCTTGAGTTAAAACAGGTCATCGATCGCGTTCGCGATCATGCTGGAGTTCACTATAGCCTCGCCTTCTGTTACCATCAACAAAACCAACGGAAAGAGGCGATTTCCCATTACCAAAAAGCGCTAGAACTCAATCCTGAATATACCCAAATTCATGCTCATCTTGCCTCCCTGCTGCACCAAGAAAACCAGATCGAGCAGGCGATTCCCCACTATGAAAGCGCTCTGATTCACGATCCCAACTCGCCCAAATTGCACCACGATCTCGCGGTTGCTCTGAGCGATCGCAAACAACTCGACAGGGCACTAAAACATTATTATCGCTCCTTAGAACTCGAACCCAACTCACCGGAAGCCCACAATAATTTAGGGGTAACCCTGAGTCAACAGGAAAAAGTGGAAGAGGCGATCGCCGAATATCACAGATCCCTAGAACTGAACCCCCATTATGCCGATGCGTATAATAATCTCGCGGTTGCTCTGGATAAAATAGGAGACTATGATGGGGCGATCGCAGCTTATAAAACCTGTATTGCCCTCAAACCCGACTATGCCGAAGCTCATACGAACCTAGGTATAGCGCTCTTACTTGCGGGAGATTTTAGCAACGGTTGGGCAGAATACGAATGGCGCTATCAATGGCAAACTTCTGGCCATCATAAACCGGTTTATCAGCCCCGATGGAATGGCTCCCCATTTATAAGACGAACGTTACTCCTCTATTGTGAACAAGGATTTGGAGACTCGATCCAATTTTTGCGCTATTTGCCTCTGGTGCAAGAGCGCGGGGGAGAAGTGATCCTCGAATGTCCCCGACTGCTGATCGCATTGTTTGCAGATTTTGTAGCGGAACATAGCGCCGATGGGTATAAACCCGTTAGGTTAGTGCCACGGGATCAACCTTTACCGGACTATGATATCTGGGCCCCATTGATGAGTTTGCCCTATATTTTAGGAACGACTTTAGATACGATTCCCGCGCCTATTCCTTATCTTCGCGCTCCGGTTAGGGAGGGTTTAGAACAGGTTGATGGGGCGATCGCCAAATCGGATAAATTCAAGGTGGGGTTAGCCTGGGGAGGGAATCCTAACCATGGCAACGATCGCCAACGCTCCTGTAAATTCGCCGATCTTCTGCCCTTGTTAGCCATCGAAGGAATCGACTTTTACAGCTTGCAGAAAGGCGATCGCGCCCAAGAACTAGAAGGCGTAGAAAACATCACCAACCTCGACCCCATTATCCAGGACTTTGCCGACACCGCCACCCTAATCGATCAACTCGACTTAATTATTACCGTCGATACCTCCCTCGTGCATCTTGCCGGAGCCATGGGTAAACCCACCTGGCTGTTACTCTCCTTCGTTCCCGACTGGCGCTGGATGCTCGATCGCTCCGACAGCCCTTGGTATCCCACCGTCCGCATCTTCCGCCAACCCGCACGCAGCGACTGGCATTCTGTCATCACTACCGTCAAAACCCAATTAGTCACCCGTAGGGGCAGGTTCACCCAAGATTTAGAAGATCAACCCAAATTGAAGTTAACCCGCCCCACCATCACCCAGAACACACAATTAATCCCCTCCAGCGTAAGCGCGGGGGCGGGTTCACGGAGATCTGGGTGGGATAGCGAGGTTATGGGTGAACCCGCCCCTACCGACCCAAATATTACCCAAAATGGTATCGGAATTGCTTGGCAACTCGGCAACCACACGGGGTGGGGAATCTACGGACTCAATCTAGCCTTGCAACTGATGAAAAACCCAGAAACTTATCCCCACTTACTGGTTCCCCCTGGTAATATTCAGAACTTGCACCCCTTGCATCAAATCGCCTTGCGTCAAGTGTTTGCCGAAGCCAAAGAAAGGGGCCCCTTACCCAAAGTCAGCCCCAATATTCCCATCTTCCATGGTTTAGGTCATGGGTTTAGAAAATCACCGTTAATGGAGCGTTTACAGGGTAATTCTGCGGTAGGGATTGTGTTTTTTGAAGATACGGATTTAGACAAGGAGGCGATCGCCAACGCCCAAACCTGCGATCGCCTAATTGCCGGTTGCCATTGGAACGCCCAACTCCTGACCAGCGCTGGACTCGGCAACGTTGAAACCGTCCTACAAGGCATCGATCCCACCCTCTTTCACCCTGCCCCTAAACTAGGAATTTGGGGAAAAGACCGCTTTGTTATCTTTGCTGGCGGTAAACTCGAATACCGCAAAGGTCAAGATCAGATTGTGGCTGCCTTCAAAGCCTTTCACCAGCGCCATCCGGATGCATTGCTCGTCACCGCTTGGCATAATGGCTGGCCCAGTTTAATGCTCGGCTTAGACACCACCGGCAATGTTACGGGATTACCCCAAGTGAGCCAGAATGGAGGGTTACAGATGATGCCATGGTTGCAGAAAAATGGGATTTCAAAAGAGGCGGCGATCGCCCTCGGCCCCACCCCCAACCACCTGCTTCCCCCAATTCTCCGGGAAGCCGACGTAGCCATCTTTACCAGTCGTGCCGAAGGCGGAACCAACCTAGCCGCCATGGAATGTTTAGCCTGTGGCATTCCCACCCTTCTCTCTGCCAATACCGGCCATTTAGACCTACTCAACCGAGGCGCAGGTTACCCCCTAAAAAGCCAATCTCCCGTCCCCTCCCATCCCCATTTCCGGGGAACAGAAGGCTGGGGAAACTCCGATATAGACGAAATTGTAGAAACCCTAGAATGGATTTACCAAAACCGCACGCAAGCCAAAAAACAGGGGAAACAATTCGCCAAAATCATGCAATCTTTAACCTGGAAAAACCAAATTCAGAAACTCTTGTAGGGTAAGCAGGAGCCTAAGTATAGCTAGTCTCAATGAGTTGTGCAACTGGAAATGCCCTCTCCCTATATCCCTCTCGGAGTGCTCGTCTTGTAGGGGTTTCTGCGAAACCCCGTCTAATGGGGCTTGTAGGCGAGGTGGAAGGAGAGTCTCATCAGGTGAGACTCCCCTCAAATCAAGAGGGTGTTGGCCATGAGAGACCCTCTTCGTGATACCATTTCTCTTTAACCTTGCAACTAATGATTTCTCTAGAGAAAACTGTCTGAGGCATTTCATTAAGCGCAGTATCATAGAGAAATGGTATGAGGCGATAAAACTCCGTTTTCGGCTGTCGCCGACATGAAACGCTTCGCGATAAAACTCCGTTTCGCTTCGCGATAAAACTCCGTTTCGCTTCGCG